>CAZKEO010000389.1:0-2743 GCA_964551785.1 uncultured Eubacteriales bacterium
GTACTTTGGTTCGGAAATATGAGATAGACGAATGAAAGATAAAGACTCAATAGCAGTTGCGTGAATACCATCTTGGCCGGAATAATGATCAATTTGTTTTAGGAGCTCATCTTGAAGTTGGTAAATTTGTTCGGACATAGGGTCCTCCTTATTTCTGCATCTTTGATAGTTCCATTGTAATACATAATTGTCTGTTGCGTAAGTGAGCGTGAGAGGATTGTGCAATTATTTGATATGATTGAGATAACGTTTGTTATGTTATTTAGTGCATAATAAAGATGTCGCATATTGCTCCATAACTTTATTATGAGGGCAAGATGATCAAATATAGATAAAGGAGTAGGCGAACACGATGAACAACACTTGGAAAATTTATATGTTGGCCACTATCAGTTTCATGGTTGGCACATCACAATTTGTTATCGTCGGTATTCTAGATAAAGTCGCTGCTTCTGTCGGTGTGTCGGTATCGTCAGCGGGGCAGCTTATTACAGCATTCGACCTCGCCAATGGGATTGGCACCCCTATTATTATCATGGCAACAGCAGAGATGAACCAAAGCAAGCAATTACTGCTAGCTCTCGCAATTCTTTTACTCGGCATCCTTTCAACACTTGCTCTACCAGGATTTGGTTTCCTTGTGGCCTCTCGCGCCATACTTGGGGTTGGAACGGGTGTCTTTATCGTTACCGCCTATGCTATAACTGCCAAACTGGCTTCTCCCGGACAGCAGGGTAAAGCCATGTCCAATATCTCAATGGGCTTTAGCGCATCACTTGTCTTTGGCGTACCCATCGGCCGTGTCATCACTGCGGCATATGATTGGCAAATCATATTTTGGGGAATCGGTCTATTTAGCTTACTTGGAATTTTTGCCGTTGCACGGACAATTCCGGATATGATAGGCGAAGTTCCTGTATCCTTTGATAAGCAAATTGCTCTCTTTAAGAAACCGGATATAGCCGTTGCCCTCGGCGTAACATTCTTCGTATTTATTAGTTATTCGGTGATCAATACGTATATTACTCCATTCCTGGCTTCTATAAGGACGATGAGTGAACAGGAAATGAGCAGTATTCTGTTCGCTTTGGGCATTGCGAGCTTGATCGGTTCCAAACTTGGAGGTTTCTTGGTAGATAGAATTGGCGTAGCCCGCACCCTCGTCGGCAGTATGGTTGTCCAAGCGTTAGCTCTCGCCTTGCTGTCCGCTCCCTTTGGTTCAGTACTTATTACCATCATATTGCTCATGCTCTGGGCGACTTCAGCCTGGACCTTCGGACTGACCCAAAGTTTTAACATCGTCTCCCTAGCCCCTGAAGCATCCGGTATTATGTTGAGTCTGAACAGTTCCTTTGTGCAGCTTGGTTTTGCGGTTGGTGCTGGAATCGGGGGAGTCGTTATGGCAGGTTCGTCGATAATGGCAATTAGTTGGATTGGTGCCGCCACTGTCGCCTTAGCGGCCAGTATTGGGGCAGTCTCCTTTGGCTTACCTGCTTGCTATCAACTGCACGATGAGTAACGTAATACGAATCTTAAAAAACGGTGAAAATGTGTTGAGAAGATACAATTGGAGATTATATTCTTAAAAGAATGGAAACAAAAGGAGAAAATTGTATGAAAAAAATAATTTTGAACAATGGTGTCAAGATGCCTATTCTAGGGTATGGCGTTTATCAGATTTCCGACGCGAAGGAATGTGAACAGTGTGTTTATGATGCGATCATGACAGGTTATCGGTTGATTGATACCGCTGCTTCTTATTTAAACGAAGAAGCCGTTGGCAGAGGCATCAAACAGAGTGGTATTCCGAGAGAAGAACTGTTTATTACGACTAAGCTCTGGATTCAGGATGACGGTTACGAGGGTACAAAGAAGGCCTTTGCGAAATCATTGAAAAGTTTGCAATTAGATTATTTGGATTTGTATTTAATCCATCAGCCCTTTGGTGATGTATATGGTTCTTGGCGTGCTATGGAGGAACTATATCATGAAGGAAAGATTAGGGCGATTGGCGTTAGTAACTTCCAAATGGATCGTCTGGTAGATTTAATCGCAAATAATGAAGTGGTTCCCGCCGTAAATCAGGTTGAAACCAATCCATTTTGCCAGCAAATCGGAAGTGCCAAACTTATGAAAGAAAATCAAGTTCAAATCGAATCTTGGGCTCCTTTTGCAGAAGGAAGAAATAACTTGTTTCAGAACGAAGTTTTATTATCCTTGGCCGAAAAACATCAAAAATCCGTTGCACAGGTGGTGTTACGTTGGTTGACGCAACAGGGAGTAGTTGCAATTTCGAAGTCTGTTCGCAAAGAAAGAATGATTGAAAACTTCAATGTTTTAGACTTTGAATTAAGCCAGGAGGATATGGAGGAAATTGCAACATTAGATACCAAAAAGAGCTGCTTCTTTTCTCATAGAGATCCAGAGATTGTAAAATGGCTTTGCTCTCGTAAAATTGATATTTAATCCAATGAGAAAGGAGGTTTTTTACTTAAAGCCGGCTGCTGCCATTGTATCTGCCAGAAGGGCTGGGACAACTGCTGAGACTTTTAATTTTTGTAAGGAGGTAGGTGTGCGTATGAGATTTCATAAATTATTTGTCGTACTCCTGATTTGAGCCAGCATTATCTGGTCAGGGAGTGCAATAGCTGATGAAAAGGGTAAGACTGAGCCGCTAATTATCCAGGAACAAGGTAGTTTCGCGGTCGGTGGAACAGTAAAACCTAATCCTGGCACCTTTGAT
>CAZKEO010000390.1:0-2741 GCA_964551785.1 uncultured Eubacteriales bacterium
CTAGCAAATCCATAGCTGCAACTGTCTTGCCATCATCATTTTGCCGCATATAAAAAGCTTTAATCTCCTTTGGATAGTCTGTCACAAAGACTGGTCGCTGAAAGACCTGTTCGGTTAAATACCTTTCATGTTCGGTTTGCAAATCTTGACCCCATTCCACTGGGTATTCAAATTGTGCTCCTGATGTTTTTAGTTTTTCGACTGCTTCGGTATATGTTAGTTGGGCAAAGTCTGAGGCCACTAGGTCCTCTAGGCGTTTTTTAATGCCCTTATCGACAAACTCGTCAAAGAAGTCCATTTCCTCGGGAGCATTAGCTAGCACATAAGTAATGATATATTTCAGCATTTCTTCGGCTAGTTGCATATCAGCCTGGAGATCGGCAAAAGCAATTTCAGGCTCAATCATCCAAAATTCCGCAGCATGTCTTGCCGTGTTGGAATTTTCGGCTCTAAAG
This sequence comes from uncultured Eubacteriales bacterium, assembly GCA_964551785.1. Taxonomy (GTDB): domain Bacteria; phylum Bacillota; order Carboxydocellales; family JAJZTU01; genus CAZKEO01. Next base: position 456 of record CAZKEO010000390.1, read on the forward strand.
GTTGGCCCAAAGGTGTACACATCACGAAAAGCCATCGCAAATACCTCGGCTTCTAATTGGCCACTGACAGTCAGGTTAGTTCGCTTTCCAAAGAAATCAGCACTGTAATCCACGGTTCCTGCTTCGGTAATGGGAGGTTTCTGCGGTTCCAGCGTGGTAACTCGAAACACTTCCCCAGCACCTTCGGCATCATTAGCTGTGATAATAGGGGTATGGACATAGACAAAACCTTTAGCCTGGAAAAATTGGTGAATAGCAAACGCTACTAGTGAGCGTACTCTAAAGACCGCTGAAAATAAATTGGTTCGAGGGCGAAGATGGGCTACCCCTCTGAGAAATTCCCTGGTATGTCGCTTAGGCTGAATCGGGTAGTCCTCAGACGAATCTCCAGCAAGTGTGATTACTTGTGCTTTAATCTCGAAAGGCTGTTTGGCCTGAGCAGTTTCCACCAATACTCCTTGGATAATTACGGCAGCGCCTGCGCGATATTTGGCAACCTCCTCAAAGTTCGCTACCGAAGCTTTGTCATAGACTACCTGAATGGTGTTAAAATGGGTACCATCATTGATGGCTAAAAATCCAAAGGATTTTTGATCGCGATTACTTCTAATCCAGCCCTGAACTTCTACTACTTGCTGATCATAGCGCTTAGTGTCCCGGACCAGCTGTCTTACTACTACTTTTTCCATAGCGATTCCCCTTATCATTAATTTTCAATCTCGGCTTCGGTAGTAAGTCTTCCGTATTTTACTAAGATTATGCTAGTAACTAACTAACTCAAGTCCATTGTAATAAAAATCCAGCTCGCTGGCAAAGTTTTTTTACTGACAGACAGATTTAAATCCCGTCTTGATTTTTTATAGACGACGGCTTATAATGTCTATGTATCCACCACATGACGAACAGGAGGTTCTGTAGTATGACCGATACTTCTGAAATATTTTGGCAGGCCACTTTGCCAGAGCTTAAACAGGGCTATCTTTATCAGCCCCAACAAGATCACTTTATTTGCCTGATTTGTGGCCAAAGCTTTACTAATGGTGTAATCTACCCTCATGCTGACCAATTGTATGAAGCACGAAAATATATCGAAGTCCACATTAATGAAAGCCATGGGTCAGCCTTTCAATTCCTCGTTAATTTAGATAAAAAGTTAACTGGCTTAACCGAACATCAAAAAACTATTCTCGAGCTCTTCTACCAAGGTTCCAGTGATAATGAAGTCGCCAAAGCACTTAATACAGGTAGTAACTCCACCATTCGCAATCACCGTTTTACCCTTAGAGAGAAGCAAAAACAAGCGAAAGTATTCTTAGCTATCATGGAACTATTGGGGGAACAAGTCCCCAAAAAACAAGCTTTTATTGAAATCCCTCGGAGCACCAAACAGGTTGATGAACGCTTTGCTATTACAACTGCAGACAGCGAAAACATCTTAACAACTTACTTCAAACAGGGACTAGCTGGCCCCTTAGATTATTTCCCACTCAAGGAAAAGAAGCGGGTGGCTATCTTAAAACATTTAGTTAGTTTTTTTGATGCCAATAAAAAATATACCGAAAAAGAGGTTAATACCCTCTTGAAGGGTTTCTACCATGACTATGTCCTCTTACGCCGTTATTTAATCGAATATGGGTTTATGGATCGCACCCCTGATGGTAGTGCTTACTGGCTGAAATTATAGCCCTTAAAAAAAGCGCCTGGTGGTATGAAATACTGTAGAGTTTGAATTTGCCGTCCAATTTTGATTTGGGGTCGTTGTTGTTTAAGCATGGTTTGTCCGGTCGAGCACCTGTTGCCGGTCCGGTGCTAATAGTTTATGCCGTGTAGCTCTAAGTTTGCTAGGCTAATAAACATCATCCAACCCTGTCGATGCGGCGTCCTGCCGCCGACAGGGCGTGCAAACATCGTGTTTGCACGGGATGAGTTTATTGCCTAGCTTCACTAAGAGCTACAACGGCCTTAAACTAAATCGCACCTAAACCGGAACAGGAACTCGCCCTGTGCATAATTCAGGCATGCTTAAGCAACCTCCTGGGAAAATTGGACTAGGCATTCCTTCACTGGTGACTGGACCAAACCACCAATTGCGCTCCAGATTGCTTACAGGGGGAAGGCCCTGCCCATGCACACCCTTGTAACTAACCGGTCGCCTCTCTCCATCACATTCCTCACAGCTAAACCTTGGCGGTACTGTCAGATCACCATCATCCATTGCATCTAGGTATCTGACAACCTCCTCAGGTATCTCTTCCTCCACTTTACATTGCATACAGACGTAACTGA
>CAZKEO010000391.1:0-2729 GCA_964551785.1 uncultured Eubacteriales bacterium
CATTCTGTTTTCTGGAATTTGGTTTGGTCTTGATCTTTTTGGGTCAATTGACCCTTATCAGATCTTTAACCTTAATACTTCGTTGGCAATTCTGGTAACAGTGGCTAGTATCTTACTGCTCGGAATTTTCATTTACCGCCCTTGGTGTAGTCTGTTATGTCCTTTTGGCTTACTGGCCTGGTTAGTAGATAAAATTAGTTTCCTGCACATTCGCTATCAGCCTGACTCATGTAAACAATGTACCCTTTGCGAGAACAGCTGCCCGACTGGAAGAGTTACTGCCACTTTAAAAGGCCAAAGTAGCGGGGAATGTTTTGCTTGCGGAAGATGTATTCAAGCTTGCCCCCAAAAAGCACTCAGCTACGGTAGAAAATAACATCATAATCTATAACACCATTCTAAAGTACAAAACCCAATAGGCGATTTAAGCCTATTGGGTTTTCATTTTCAAACTCTCACTGGTTGCCTGATAACCTTATAAACCGCTGCGAACTGAAGCAGTTTTATCGCGACGCAGGTAGGAAATGATTGCTGGCAGCATGGATATCAGGATGATACCTAGAATTACCACTGTGAAATTATTCTTGACCACCGGGATATTGCCGAAATAATAGCCCCCCAACATAAAAATGCAAACCCAGGCCACCCCACCTACTAAGTTATAAGTGAGGAAATGCCAATAATTCATTTTGCTGATGCCAGCGACAAAAGGGACAAAGGTCCGGAAAATCGGCAAAAACCTTGATAACACGATTGCTTTTCCTCCGTGTTTTGCATAAAATGCCTGTGTTTTTTCTAAATGTTCGCGTTTAATCAAGCGCGAGTTACTCAAAGCAAAAGCCTTTCTGCCAACATAATTCCCAATGCTAAAATTTAAGATATTCCCCGCCACTGCCGCTAACACTAACAGTAGTAAAGCAAGCTTAAAATCCAAGATACCTAAGGCCCCTAACGCTCCAATCACGAAAAGCAGGGAGTCACCTGGCAAGAAAGGGGTGACTACCAGGCCTGTTTCACAAAAGATTATTGCGAAAACTATCATATAGGTACGCGAGCCATAAGTTTGCACGACCTTCAGTAAAGATTTATCCAGATTCATGGTAAAATCGATAATGTTTGTTAAAATTTCCATTTTTCAACCTCATTATTTCATCTTAGTTCTAATTAGCAACTCCATGATAGCCCGGGATAATTTCTCGGGATGATGCCTTACTAAGTCGGATTTAAAGACTAATTTCTCCGGCACAACTTTTAGCCCCATTTTACTCAGCATTTTGCGTTCTGAACGGACTGGCTTAGCCCCCTGATCCTGGTACTTTTTCACCAAGTGTTTAGGAATATCCTCAACATTGACAATTACATAGTTGATAATTCCAGTTCCAACATGATCCAGGATGGCCTGCACGTGTTGAGCTGCTCCGTAACCATCAGTCTCTCCAGGCTGGGTCATAATGTTACAGACATACACCTTGCTTGCTTGAGTAGCCTTAATCTCATCAGCTAACTCGCTGATTAAGAGGTTAGGCAGGACACTGGTATACAAGCTACCAGGCCCCAAGACAATTAGATCTGCCTCCCTGATGGCTTGTAAGGCTTCTGGCAACGGCTTACAGTCGTGAGGTTCCAGCATAACTCTTTTGATGGGTTCACTACATTTGGAAATCAAGGTTTCACCCACAACAATCTTGGCACCAACCGTCTCGGCGATCAGATTAATGTTTTCCAAGGTTGAAGGTAACACCTGTCCTTGAATGCCCAAAATTTTGCCTAGGGCTTTAATCGCTTGGTCAAAGCTACCGGTAATGTTAGTCATGGCAGCTAACAGCAGGTTACCCATACTATGTCCGGCGAGCTCCCTCCCCCCTGCAAAGCGGTACTGAAACAAGTCGTCCAGGAGGTCTTCCCGGTCTGCTAAGGCTACCATGCAATTGCGAATATCGCCAGGGGGTAAGATCCCTAGCTCTCCTCGCAGTCGCCCAGAACTGCCGCCGTCATCTGCTACCGTAACAATTGCCGTAATATTGGAGGTATATAGTTTCAAACCCTTTAAGAGCACTGAAAGTCCAGTTCCACCACCCACTACCACAATTCGCGGCCCTCGCCGTAGTTGCCTGTTTTCATAAACAGCCTCGACTAACCCGATATCACGCTCCGGAAATATCGCCTCCATGATTGAACCTAGGGATTTCCTAATCCCTAGTAACATCAAAACCAGCCCTAAGCCGATAGTTACTAAGCCTGGCCAGAGGGTATCCGTTCCAAAAGATTGCATGCTAACACTTAAAATTTGGTGTTCTAGTAAACTTAACAGCTTTTCCTGAGTGGCAATAATCACTCCAAACCCGCTGAGCAATGCACCCATCATAGTTAAGAGGATCCATCGTTTGATCCGCATCCCAGGATAAAGCCACTTAGCCTTGTAGCTCCAGTAATGAATCCAACGCGTTAGCAAGCGAGTACTGGTCCTCATTGCTATTCAGCTCCTCCAGATTTCCTGGTAATATCCCGATGCTTGATAACTACCCGGTAGTCCCTTTTTCGCTCATGTCTTTGCAGTAAACGTCCTAGCCGATTAGCTAAGGTAACAGAACGATGCTGTCCTCCTGTACAGCCCACTGCAATGGTCAGACTCGTTTTACCTTCAGTAATATAATGGGGGATCAAAAACTTGATTAAACTGTAAAATTTCCGAAGAAACTCTCTGGTAATTGGCGAAGTATTGACAAACT
>CAZKEO010000392.1:0-2727 GCA_964551785.1 uncultured Eubacteriales bacterium
GGCAGTAGGACTGACATTACCAAAATTCCCGTGACGTTAGAGTAACTTTTCCCTGTAATTAGAATGACGTTAGGAGGTTTAAAATGGTTAGTAAACCAATTAAACGACGCCGATTGTGGGGCTTATTTTCTACTATCGTGCTAACGTGCATACTAATCTTTTTTGGAGTAGGTTGCAGTAATCAGGACCAAGAGGCAGCCAAACAAAAAGCTAGCGCTGAGGAAGCTAAAAAACAGGCCTTGATGCTGAAAAAACCCATTAAGTTCACGATATTAAACCTTGCTAACGCTCCTAAAGAATTACAAACAATTGCCAAAAAAAATCAAGAAAGAGAAACCATCACACTGGTTGCAATTAACAAAGAGGCATATCTCTTGGTTACCAGAGGTGTCAAAACTACCGGTGGGTATAATGTTGAGCTAAAAACCGTCAATCAGGAACTGCAAGCTGGTTGCAAAATTGTAGTGGCAGGCATAAAATATACGGATCCTCAACCAGATCAAATCGTTACCCAAGCTTTAACTTATCCAGCTGTTGCAGCTAAGCTGGAATTAAAGTCATTTCCTCAGGGAATTAGTTTCGTAGTAATCCCTCCAGAGCAAGCTGTGCCCGGACAAACCTAGGCTTTGTTAGTTTGCTTTTTTCTAATTGACAAGCGAATTAGTAGGGTATATATTTGAATAAGTAATTGTCGATAAAAATCAAGGCGAGGTGAGAACAGAGTGGACACCGTTCCGTTGCCCAGGTTAAGTAATCAGCAACAAAATAAACAACTGTGGCTTACGGGGGGTGACGCTAGGTCAGGCCCTATCCCCCTGTGAGTTAGAAAAGGGGGGAGAAACTTGATTAAGTCATATTTTTACAACCGTAGTGAGGACAAAATCAGCTATGATATTGACCTGAACGAGAAAGCCCAATATCTTACCAACCCACACGATTTACTTTGGATCGATATCTACGAGTGCACTTCTGAGGATCTGGCTGTTTTGGCTAGGACCTTTGAGTTTCACCCCCTGGCGATTGAGGACTGTCTGCAAGAGAGTCCCCGTGCCAAGGTCGACCGTTATGAGGACTACTATTTCTTCGTATTTCATGCCTTAAGGTATAATGAAGAAAGTGACGAGGAAATTACCACAGCCGAATTGGATGTCTTCCTAGGACCTAATTATCTCATCACCATTCATAAAGAAGCACTACCAGGTGTAGCTCGTTTAGTTAAACAGTGCTGGTACAGTACTAGCCTAATGCAACGAGGGCCTGATTATGTTTTATATAATATAGTAGACGGCATTGTTGACGAATATTTCCCCATCTTGGAACGGATTGGTGTTCGGATTGATGAACTGGAGGATGAGATTTATACTAATCCAGTTCGACAAATAACCGAAGAATTCTTAGCCCTGAAAAGGACCATTTTGCTGCTCCGGAAGGTAATCATACCTCAGAAGCGAATCTTCGCAAATGTCAATGGCCGTTATTCTTTTAGAATTATGGATGATAACAAGCCTTATTATATGGACTTAGTGGACCATATCGAAGGAATCATAGATGCTACCGATACCTACCGAGATCTCGTGAATGGTGCCATGGACACCTACTACTCCATTATTTCCAACCGGACGAATGATGTGGTACGAGTCCTGACCATTATTTCCACAGTCATTCTACCACCCACCTTGATTACCAGCTTTTTTGGGATGAATGTGAAGCTCCCCTTTGGAATGGGTGAGTCAGGTTGGGCTGTCTGGGGCATTACCGCTTTCATGGTTGCTTTGACTGGGGTCATGTTTGGCTATTTCTACCGCAATGACTGGATGTAAACGGAAAAATAAAGGTAAAGAAAATAGCCTGCTGGGGAAAATTCTCCAGTGGGCTTTGCTTTTGTTGAAATTAGAAACATTCAATTCTTAGTCTCAGGGAGGAAACCTGTTCCGGTTTAGGAGCATCTCACATAGTTTGCTAGCAGCTCTTGGCGAAGCTGGAAAATAAACTCATCCCGTGCATCAGGACGATGCACGCCCTGACGGTGGTCATGGACGACCACTCGCCAGGGTTGGATGAAGTTTATTGTCCAGCAAGCCTTAGAGCTGGTGCAAACTATGTGCAATGCTCTGGACCGGAACAGGTTCCCGACCGGCAGAGCATGACCCAAACTATGCCCCAAACAAATCTTTCTCCAGCAGGAACAAGCAAGAATTGGTAGAATATAAAACGAAGTGCATATAATAAATAGAATTATATTTTGTGATAGAAAGGTGAACGACTAATGTTAATACTAGGACTAAATGGCAGCCCCCAAAAAGCAGGTAACACAGTCCGTCTTCTCCAGGAAGCTCTAAAGGCAGCTGAGCAACTGGGAGCGAAGGTGGAACTGGTTCATATTGTGGAGGGAATAGAAGATACAGATGTTCCCTACTGCAACCAGTGTTGTGATCCTTGTGTGGGAGCATGCGCCCATAATAATAAATTGGGAGATATCTATGAACTAATGGCTAAGGCTGATGGGATTATCTTAGGTAGTCCAGTCTATTTCGGCACAGTTTCTGCCCAATTGAAAGGGTTTTGGGACAAAACGCGCTATATGCGACGAGCTAAAACCTTGCTGAATGTCGTGGATGGAGGAATCTCAGTAGGTGGTACCCGTTATGGTGGGCAAGAGTCTACAATCCGGGCCCTTCAGGTTATGATGTTAGTGCAAGGCATGACCGTCATCGGTGACGGTTATGA
>CAZKEO010000393.1:0-2717 GCA_964551785.1 uncultured Eubacteriales bacterium
CGGCGATATCTTTTTCAGTTTCACCAGGTGTAACTGACTTTGCGAAGGAAGTGATGAGCAGTGAGCAAGAAGGGGCTGGGCAGAGGGTTACAGGCGTTAATACCAGATATTAGATCCAGTCAGGAAGCTAAACTAGACAACCAACTGGAATCTAGCCAGGGTGTGCAGCAACTTCCTGTGAACAAAGTAAAACCCAGGAAAGATCAGCCTAGAAGGCATTTTTCTGAAGAAAAAATCGCCGAATTGGCGCAGTCCATCCAAGAACATGGCGTAATTCAGCCGATAGTGGTCAGGAAAAACCAGACTGGTTATGAAATAGTTGCAGGCGAGAGGCGTTGGCGAGCTTGCAAAATAGCTGGCCTAACAGAAATACCAGTGATAATTAAGAATGTTGAGGAAGTTGTAATTAACGAACTTGCCTTGATAGAAAACCTCCAAAGAGAGAACCTTAACCCTATTGAGGAAGCAATAGCTTTTCAAAAATTAGTAAACCAATTTAAGGTTACCCAGGAGCAGTTAGCACAACGCTTGGGAAAAAGCCGGCCTTATATTGCCAATGCACTACGGCTCAACAACCTTCCTGCCGAAATACAGCAACAGGTTGCTTCTGGAGAACTAACAGCTGGCCATGTTAGACCACTTCTTATCATAAAAAATAAAGCACAGCAAATTACCTTAGCGGCGCAGATCGTTAAAAAAGGCTTATCTGTCCGCCAAACAGAAGAGTTGGTAAAATCTTTAGAGCAAAACATGGAAAAACCAGGTGAAGACAACAGTAATAAGAAGAACGCTAATAGCCCAATACTAGGGCAGGTAGAAGATAAACTCAGAAGTCGCTTTGGGACGGCAGTTAAGATTAAAGCTCAAGGCAATAAAGGCAAAATAGAAATAGCTTATTATGATGATGATGATTTTAACCGAATTTTAGAACTAGTACTTGGTGACGAGGAGTTCTAAATGTTTCACGTGAAACATTTAGAACAAAACAATCACGAAGGTGTTTGCAAAATCAATAGAGCAATGACCTGAACCTCATAGAAGAATGCATTTAGGCTGATAAAGTGCCCTAGATGTAATGGAACTACCAGGAACTCTTAAAGCAAACATATAGCCAAGAAAAGGTAGAGCAGTGTTTCACGTGAAACACTGCTCTACCTTTTCTTGGCCCATCTAGTCCTGCTGTCTAACCTAGAGTTGTACCACTAACAATAGTAGTTAAAGATAGAATTGACACGAGGTCTTGTAGCGGATTACCAAGAATTACATTAACTATGTAGCTAGCTGGCATGGTATAATTAATTTGGCAAATTTACGGCAATAACTTAGGATAAAAAGATAAAATCAGGAGGTGATACCATGGATCCAATTTCACATATGGTAATTGGGGCGGGTTTAGCAACGCTTTCTGGAGACGCTTTTTCCTGGAGTAACCCGATATATCTAAGCTCTATGTTAGGATCCATGGCTCCTGACTTAGATATTATCTTTCAACTCAAAGGAGATGCTGTCTACCTGAAAAAACATCGAGGATTTAGCCATTCGCTGCCAGGATTGGTTTTGGTATGTTTGTTAGTGGGCAGCCTCGTGAAAATTATTTATCCTGGTTACTCCTTTTTATCCTTGCTTGTTTGGTCCCTGGTGGGTGCATTATCACATACCCTTTTTGATATTGGCAATTCTTATGGGGCACAACTGCTGGGGCCATGGATATCAAAAAAGTTTAGCCTAAACTTAATCCAAATCTTTGATCCCATTTTGTTGATGATTTTCGGAGCAATGCTGTGGGCAAGTAGTAAGGCAGGCTTTTACCAGGGATACTTTGGGGGATTAATACTACTTTACTTAGCAATGCGCTGGGGAATGAAGAGCTACCTTCACAAGAAAGTTGCTGCTTGTTACCCGGAAAAGCAAATTATAAAGTTAGTTTTATTTCCATCGGTTATCGGGTTGTTTAGTTGGGATTACTTATTAGAAACTAAAGGTAAGAATTTGGTGGGACAAGTTCACCTCTTTCGGGCAGGGGTAACTCTCACTCGAAAATTAACCAAAGAGACACCTAATGAAGCAATAAGCATTGCTTTGAAAAGCATTATCGGCGAAATGTTTCGGGAGTTTACTCCCCATTTTCACATCAGCTATTACACTGAAGGAACAAAACAAATAATTAAGTTTTTCGATTTGAGGTACTTGTTGAAACGAGAGTTTATGCACAGTGCCACTGTGATCTTAGAAGAAGAGGAAATGATTGACGCAATCTTTCATCCTTATCATGCTAAACGGAATATCCATATCAGTGGCTAACCGGGTGCTCTGCAGCACTCGGTTTTTTCTCTCTTTTCTCATGCAACTGATTTTGTGATATACTAACTGTATTCCCTGTGTCTGGAGTCATACTTCTAACTAGAAAGGAGTGAAAGACCTGGTTTTTTGAATCAGGTTGATGCGATTGATATATTTAGATAATGCTGCCACAACATGGCCGAAACCACCTGAGGTTCTGCAAGCTATGGGAGTTTGTTTAAACCAAATGGGAGCAAATCCAGGACGTGCCGGGCACAAGATGGCCCTTCAAGCCGGGAGGCTGATTTATGAAACTAGAGAATTATTGGCAGAACTGTTCGGCATTAAAAACCCCTTACAGTTGGTGTTTACACTCAATACCACAGATGCCTTAAATCAAGCATTATTTGGCTTGCTTAACCCAGGCCACCTTATCA
>CAZKEO010000394.1:0-2715 GCA_964551785.1 uncultured Eubacteriales bacterium
TGAAACGGATGTCGTCACGAGTGATGTAGTTATCCTTGAACTTCTTCCAGAACTCATCTGTGAAATCTGGCCCTGCCAACTCCCTGAACGCCTTGTCAATCAATCTGGCTGAACTGGTACTTTTAAATCCGAACATATAGCCTTCCGGATTCAGCCAATTGCCCAGGTTAATGCCCTGGATGAAAAACTTCTGGCCATCTGGGGTCAAAAGATCAGGCCCGGAGATGGTGATAAATTTTGAGTTAATACCCTTTGGCCCCTTTTGCTGAAAAGCTGCAATTAGAAGGAAACTTACTAAACCAAAGAGGACAATTTTCACTGGATTTTTCATAGACGAGGTACTTTTGGAAAGCGTAGCAATATACGAATATTGGAGATAATATGGGGAATTAGATCCATCAAGTAATTAGAACAAAATAATGTCATACTTTGAAACCTCCTCATTTTGACCTCCCCCAACTCTTCCAAAGGAGGGGAGTTCTGCGCTGATGTTGATTAGAAAACGAATCTGAAGTCTCCCCTTCGGGGTCCCGAAAGCTTTCGGGAAGAGGGGTCAAATTTTTGAAGAGTGCGGCATTAATTATTTCAGATTACTTAGTACTATTTCGGTGAGTTTAACAGCAGCTCCGGAGCGCAAAGTGACAACCTGAGGGTCGTTGTTTGACGGTCCGGAGCGCTAAGGTAGGGTGCGGGAACCTTTTTACGGGGCTACCGCAACCTCTGTCTTCGCGGCTACCGGCCTGGCACTGATCCTGACCTGGTTCATCATCCTGGCAAAGGTGTAATCCTTCAGTTTGGCAGGGTCGGTTTGCTTGTAGAGGATTTTTCCAATACGGCAGATCTCGGTCAGCTGGTCGTAGAGCTCGTTCAGCAGCCCCATGTTTTTCTGTACCAGGGCGGCGCGGTTCGAAACCAGCGCGTACTTCCTGTTTTTGTCGTCGGCCAGTTGCTTGCCCGCAGCGGTAAACCTGGCAATCAGCTCCTCGGTCAATCCCATGGCCGTCAACGCTTTTTTGTATTTGCGGATGTTTCCATCCACTGTATGCAACAGCTTTAACACACTTTCCACATCGCGCGACCGGACGCTTTTGCGCAGTTGCAGCAGGCCAAAATCATCGGGAGAGACCGGCACCTCTTTGCCGGACAGTTGGAGATAGCCCGACAGGTGGTTCACGGGGGCAATCAGGTCGTCCATGGTTTGGTACATCCGTTCGGTAATCACCTTCAGCTCGACCGTTTCAGACTGGGGTTGCACCAACTCAGCAACCACGTCAATTTTGGATTGAAAAGCGTCAAGGTAGGTTGCATCGAACAGGGGGGAATAGGCGGTGAAATCACCAAGATCGCGCGCCAGGCTGGTAGCGCCAAACCCGCATACAACGGGCAACTCTTCGTTTTTGCAGCCGAAACTGCGGTTCACATTCAATTGCATACAAATTAATTTTAAGGGTGAATAAAAAATGTATGAGAACCTTATGAAAGTAAGACCCGATAGTCTGCGGGTGACTTGGAGTCACCCGTTGACTTACCTTTGCTTAACGAACATTCCGAAGTTATTTTGTGTTTTGAATGCGCGGTTTGAGGTTGTGGAAGTATCGAAAATTAATAGAAGCAATACGTTGCAGGTGTAAGAGGGGTAATCAGGTGATCAAGCAGGCCGGTTAAAGCAGGGTTTGAATTCTTTTTCAATCTATTAATACCGAAATGGGGCAAGAGGTTACCCTTAAAATGCGGAAAATATTTATCCTGCCATTTGGGCGTTGGCGGGATGCACCATTTTATTTCCGTAGCCTAAAGGCTACGGCTAGTCATATCGGCATATTGGCACAACCTTTCCAATCCAAATGACTGGAATGCTGCACAATGGTTATATGACTAGCAACGCCATTCATGGCGTTGTTGATTGAATGATTATTCCGGAAACGGCTTTTGCCGAAAATTGGCAGTTACCAACCGCAACACCCAGGCTGGAATGACATAATTTTCCTTCCTAAAGCTTTGGTATTCAAATAATATTCGGTAAGTTTACTGCAGTATAACCGACGACGACCATATATTCCTGACCAAATAAGGATGCTAAGTAGTATTTTTCCATACATATATACGAGTTACCACCAATAGTAAAACGACATGCATCATGGCAAGAATTAAACAAAATTCAGACGGACACGGTAGTTTAAAAGACATTCAAATTTTAGTAAACAAGAACCAAGTTTTAATTGACACATTGATTAAGGCAGCATTCTCTGAGTTGGCCAAAGAGGAAATTCTTTGGACTTCTCCTTTGGAGCATGATGAGTTTGCTGAGTATCGAGACGACGACTTTATTGTAAAAGTTGGACTTGACCCAAATGAAATACAACTTGACAAATTTTGGCCGACCAAAGGTCCACAATGGGACGCTTTAGCTCATACTACAGGAGGAAACATTATACTTGTAGAAGCAAAGGCAAACATTCCCGAAATTATAAGTCCAGCCACAGGTGCGGGAGAAATTTCAAAAGCAGTAATTGATAAGTCTTTAAATGAGACAAAAGAGTTTTTAAATATCAACAATGAAATTGATTGGTCAGGTAAATTTTACCAATATACAAATCGACTGGCACACCTATATTTTCTAAGAGAAAAATGTAAAAAAAAGACCTTTCTCATTAATATTTATTTCATTGGAGATGAGACAGTATCGGGTCCAGAAACTAAGCAAGAATGGGATGG
>CAZKEO010000395.1:0-2703 GCA_964551785.1 uncultured Eubacteriales bacterium
GGGTCTGGAAACGAAGAAAAGCATTACGAGGCCGTCAGATAACAAATCATAATGGTTAAAAACAAATGATAGGTAAAATAGTATTAACCCGAATTTCCATGGAGGGGTGTAAATGAAGACAATTTTTTCAACAGCGCTAGTTTTATTCGCAGTTTTAGGGGCTGCATCTTTTGCCTCGGCTGACTGGTTTGGCGCAGGCACAAACAGGGGCGTAACCGGATTTGCAGTAATAGGTACAACCGAAAATGCAGGGGTATCTGCCGAAACCACTAATCTTGGTTCAGAAATAAAAGCGACTCAGGATCAGAGGCGCGAGGCTATGATAGCTGCAATCAAGGCGCGAAGAATCGCAGTCCAGGCTGCAAAGGAAGCGGCAAAAAAGAAAATAACTGCAATAAGGGCAGATGAGAATAAGACAAAAGATGAAATTAAAGAAGCGGTTAAGGAAGTAAAGGAAGCGACAAAAATCACGGTGACTGATGCAAAAACGATTGCTAAAAATGCAAGGGTTACTGCGCAAAACGCATCAAGGGAAAAAGTAAAAGAACTCATGGCGCAAAGAAAAGCGAAAAATGCCGAGGCAATGAAGGCAAAAAAAGAGGCTGTGATGGATGCAATAAAAAAGTCACGGATGAGGGCAATAACTAATGCAAATGCAGGTGTTAATGCAGGTGTTAATGCAGGTGTTAATGCAGATGTTAATGCAGATGTTAATGCCGGTATTCAATAATTTTTAGTAAAAGCTACCCGTTTTTTAAAAAATCCGGGGGGCTTTTTCCTATTTTTTCAATTTATTTTATATGGGGTTTTAATGGCTAAATTCGCTATTTTAGCGAGTTAGGTTTATAAACCAAGTGTGCACCTATATGTAAAGTAATTAACGCATTAAAGCGCCCAAATAAGCAAAATTAAGGCAAATAGACAGCCATAGCCGTGGTGGGTTAATGGCTATTTTCGGATTGGATTGCATCATTTTTTTGTGCAATGCATCCGCGTGCCGTTTTTGCGCTGTTTTCGGGCGTTCATGAGTACCCAAGTTTTTTTGGGTATGATGTGGTTATGCCAGAGGTTTTCTGCAACGGAAAACCCAAATATAAACCAATTTCGTTAGGTAAAATATTAAGCAAACCAGATTTGGTTCAGCTGAAAAGATTATTTGAACGGCGGCAATTTCAGCATATGCTGATTTGTAAGTTCAAGTCTTCTGAAAGTAATTCCAGTTGATCCTGCTGGCGGATACTGCTATCGAAGTTCGACTCAGCCATGCAAGTCTTTGAGTTCTAGTCACGGTGGACTCAGGCGTACGGCTCAGTAACACGTGGTCAATCTACCCAAGAGAGAGGCTAATCCCGGGAAACTGGGGCTAATCCCTCATAGGAACGAAGAACTGGAATGTCTTCATTCTCAAAAGGCGCACACCATGCAAGTGTTGCCGCTCTTGGATGAGACTGCGGTGGATTAGGTAGTTGGCGGGGTAACTGCCCACCAAGCCAAAGATCCATACGGGCCTTGAGAGAGGTAGCCCGGAGAAGGGTACTGAGATAAGGACCCTAGCCCTACGGGGTGCAGCAGGCGCGAAAATTCTGCAATACACGAAAGTGTGACAGAGGAACTTCGAGTGTCCCCTTCGGGGACTTTTGCCAACTGTAGTAAGGTTGGCGAATAAGGAGTGGGTAAGATACGTGCCAGCCGCCGCGGTAATACGTACAGTCCAAGTGGTATCCCCTAATATTGGGCCTAAAGCGTTCGTAGCCGGCTCTGTAAGTCCTTGGTGAAATCGGCCTGCCTAAAGGGTCGAATTGCCAGGGATACTGCAAGGCTCGAGACCGGAAGACGTGAAGGGAATTTTCGGAGTAACGGTGAAATGTTGTGATCCCGAAAAGACCACCAGTAGCGAAGGCGCTTCACGAGTACGGCTCTGACGGTGAGGAACGAAAGCTGGGGGAGCGACCCGGATTAGATACCCGGTTAGTCCCAGCCGTAAACGATGCGGACTAGGTGTTCTAGCGCTCACGTAGCGCGGGAGTGCCGAAGTGAAGATCTTAAGTCCGCCGCCTGGGAAGTATACTCGCAAGGGTGAAACTTAACGGAATTGGCGGGGACGCACTACAAGGGGTGGATGCTGCGGTTTAATTGGACACAACGCCAGGAAACTCACCAGGGGCGACAGTAGAATGATGGTCAGTCCAAAGGGCTTTCCTGACACGCTGAGAGGTGTTGTATGGTCATCGTCAGCTCGTACTATGAAGCGTCCTGTCAACTCAGGCAACGGGCGAGACCCACGCCCATAGTTGCAACAGCCAGGTTTCTGGTTGGCACTCTATGGGGACTGCAGTAGTAATATTGAGGAAGGAGTGGGCCACGGTAGATCTGTATGGCCCGAATCTCCTGGGCTACACGCGGCATACAATGGACAAGACAATGAGTCTCAAGCCCGAAAGGGTAAGGTAATCCCATAAACTTGTCCTCAGTTCGGATTGAGGGCTGTAACTCGCCCTCATGAAGATGGAATCCCCAGTAATCGCGTGTCACCATCGCGCGGTGAATTAGTCCCTGCGTCTTGCACACACCGCCCATCAAGCCAGCCGAATGAGGTTTTGATGAGCCCGTTCTCTCAGAGGACGGTCGATTCAGAATTTCGTGAGGGGGGCTAAGTTGTAACAAGGTGTCCGTAGGGGAACCTGCGGACGGATCACCTCCTTT
>CAZKEO010000396.1:0-2703 GCA_964551785.1 uncultured Eubacteriales bacterium
TTTGGGTTTTTTAAGGGAGGTTAAAGAGATGGGTAGTCTACCGAGCGAAGATAAAGTCCTTGAGGAACAACCGTATGACCTGCCTGCGTGCGATCTTGAGATTCTATGATTTCAAGCAGTCGGTCCAGGCTAATCCGTTGCCGGCCCACTTCTAATAGGGTTCCCATAATAATACGAACCATGTTGTAAAGGAAACCGTCAGCCTCTATATCCAGACGCATAAACGCGCCCTGGGTTTGTAATTTACAAGCAGTTACCGTTCTCTCCCAGCTTTTTACCGAGGAACCACTGGCACAAAAGGCACGAAAATTGTGTCTGCCCTCTATCATTCTACAGGCTCTTTGCATTTCTTCCAGACAGAGTTCATCACTATTTAATAGCGCATATTTACGATAAAAGGTTGCACTATTCTTTTGCCGATAAATAAGGTAACTATATCTTTTTTTCTTAGCACAAAACTGGGGATGGAAGTCTGCCGCTACTTCTCGGCTATCTAATATTCGAATATCTTCCGGTAAATCGCTATTCAGGGCCATAACCCAGTTGGGCGCCGGAATCGTTGCGTTCGTATTAAAAGCCACTACCTGACCCAGGGCGTGTACCCCGGCGTCAGTCCGGCCTGCAGCGCTTATAGACAGGGTCTCACCACTTAGATTGAAGATGGATTTTTCGATTTCTGCCTGTATGGTGCGAATATTAACTTGCCGTTGAAAACCATGATAGTTGCTTCCATCATACTCCAAAATCAGTTTGATTCGCTGCATCGCAAAATATCTCCTTTATTCATCCCCAGTTTAGGCGATTGCCTAAAACTTGCAGGTCACCCCGGTTAGTATTATCCAAGCCTTTAGCTTTTGGACCCGGCCAGGAAGCGCTTTTCCTAAAAAAATTAGGAGGATCTTTTCATAATCCTCCTTAGATACCATTATGAGCGTATCAACTCTTTTGATTATCTTCGAGCTAGCAATTAGCTAGTTTGCGTCTGTAGAAAATTTTGGGTAAGCGTTTTTTAAACAGACCTGTTTATTTGCACTAAAATTAATGTAGGCAACAATCACTAGTCCACTAGTTCTATAATAACCATTGGTGCGCCATCACCTTTGCGGTAACCGGTTTTAATAATGCGCGTATAGCCACCTTCACGTTCAGCGAAACGCGGTCCTAAAGTAGTGAACAGATTGTAGACCACGTCTTCTTTCATCATGTAAGATTCAGCCTGCCTTCTTGAATGCAGATCTCCTCTTTTGGCCAACGTTATCATCTTTTCAGCTACTTTTCTTATATCTTTAGCTCTCGTCTCAGTAGTCGTAATTTTACCATGTTCTAATAAAGAGGTCACTGAGTTCCTGAGCATGGATCGGCGATGGCCAGCTAAGAGCCCGAATCTACGATAACTCAATGGGAACCCTCCTTTCTATTCCTCAACTTTCTTGAATGTTAAGTCTAATTCTTTTAACTTTTTCTCAATCTCTTCCAGAGATTTTTGACCCAGGTTTCTAATTTTACTCATTTCTTCGCGGTTCTTCTCGATTAAGTCGCCCACGGTATTGATGTTAGCCCGCTTTAGACCATTAGAAGCGCGAACTGAAAGTTCGAGTTCCTCAATGGACATTTCCAGCACTTTATCCTTTTTTTCTTCTTCTTTCTCGACCAGAATCTCGACTTCCGCATATGTATCGTCGATTTCCGTAAAGAGATTGAGATACTGAATAAGGATTTGAGCGGACAAACTGATCGCTTCTTCGGGTTTAATGCTCCCATTCGTCCAGACTTCCAATACCAGCTTGTCATAATCGGTCCGTTTGCCGACCCGTGCGTTATCTACCATATAATTAACTTTGGTAACCGGCGTATATATGGAATCAATTGGCAACACGCCGACCGCGGCATCGTTTTTGTGAGGTTGTTGGTCAGCGCTCACATAACCACGACCTCTTTCAACGGTCATCTCTATTTCTAGCTTCCCGTCCTCATCCAAAGTGGCAATATGCAGATCTGGATTTAGTATTTCCACTTCCGAATCCGGAACAATATCTCCGGCGCATATGTCCTTCTTCCCTTTTTGCTCCAAGCGTATAATCTTACGCTCATTGCCATCGTAACGAAGAACCATTTGCTTAATATTTAAAATCATTTCGGTCGTGTCTTCCAGAACCCCAGGAATAGTGGAAAATTCATGCAAGACTCCGTCGATTTTAATTGATGTCACGGCAGAACCTGGCAATGAAGAAAGTAATACCCTGCGCAGGGCATTGCCCAACGTGGTACCATAGCCTCTCTCCAGCGGTTCAATAACAAATTTACCGTAGTTGGACGAAAGGTCCTGTACAATCCGCTCAATCCGCGGCTTTTCCATCTCTAGCACTAATTATCCCCCTCCTTACTCTAATAGAGGTAATTTTAAGATAGATTATCTAGAGTATAGTTCTACGATTAGTTGTTCACTTACCGCGGTATCTATCTGTTCTCTAGTTGGTAATGCTAATACGCTACCACTCAGATTATCTACATTAACTGCCAACCACTCCGGCGGCGTCTTATAGGCAGCAGCAGCCTTTATATCATCAAATTTAGCTGAATTCGCACTTTTTTCCTTTACCTGTATGATATCTCCCTGCTTGACTAGCATAGAAGGGATATTGGCTTTTCTACCGTTTAGGGTAAAGTGATCATTGTTTACCAGTTGACGTGCTTCCTTACGTG
>CAZKEO010000397.1:0-2694 GCA_964551785.1 uncultured Eubacteriales bacterium
GATGTGGCAATCGAATCTGCAGATATAGCGCTGATGGCAGATGACATGGTAATGGTTCCGGAAACCTTGGGCTTAAGCAAAAAAACCTATAGTATTATCCAACAGAACATCTGGTTTTTTGCGGTAATTGTGAATGTGGCCGGTGTTGCCCTATCAGGTTTGGGCTTTCTAACTCCAATTATCGGAGCGATAATTCACAACGTCTCATCCATATTCGTGGTGCTTAATTCGGCCAGAATGCTTTCCTATGATCATAATAAGCCAGAGACGAATGATGATTTATTGCCCGTCTGCGGCACTAGTTCCAATTAACGGCCCATGATTACTGAGATACTTAAGGATCTAATAAAAATAGATACCAGAACATCCATTTCAAACGAGACGGCTGCAGCCCTATATCTTAAAAATGTGTGCAATCACTTAAGCATTCCCTGTGAAATAATTGAACCTGTTAAGGGGAAGGGCAGTATTATCGCTCATGTTCCGGGACGAGACCGGAGTAAAGCAGAGTTGTTGCTATTGTCTCACCTTGATACCGCTGAATTTGGTGATTTAACTAAGTGGAGGTTTCATCCCTGTGCTGCTGTTGAACACCAGGGGAGAATTTTCGGCAGAGGGGCAATTGATTGTAAAGGTTTGGTCAGCCTGGGAATATCAATATTAATCCATCTCAGGAAGCACAACCTGCAGCCTGAACGGGGTATTATTTTGGCGGCAGTTGCTGATGAAGAAACGGGTGGACAATAGGGTTTAGGTCATCTTATAGAAAATCACCAGCTAATCCAGAACTGTAAATATGTATTAGGCGAAGGGGGTGGCTTCCCCGTCAAGCTTGGGAATACCACCTACTATACCTGCCAGAACGCAGAAAAGGGCCACCTGTCTTTTGAGGTCGCTGATTACAACCTGGGTCTGGAGGGAGAGCAGGAAAAATTTATAGGTAACACCTTCATGAATCTCCTGCAAGGATTATTTAAGGCCAAACTCTACAATAGGGAATTTCTAAAGTTTCTCTGGAGGCAATTATTACTGACGGATTCGGGAAGAAGGCTGGACCTGGAGGCCTTGTTCCATGAATCCTATTATTGGACAAAGGCAGGGAAGAAGGACATCTTAAATATCAGCAGTCTGCCAAGTACCGAGAAAAGGGTAATAAAGGGTATATTCAAGCATCTGGGCATAAATAACAGTTCTGTCAAGCCGGTTAGTAATATTCCTCCAACCCATTCCCTCTTAGACTCCAAATTATATGAAATCATCGTCAGCGAAACTGCCAAAATGTATCCTGATTCTCGGGTAATACCCTATACCACTCCCGGGTACAGCGACAATAGGTTTTTAAGAAGCAGGGGGAAGGTAGTGTATGGTTATTTTCCCTTATCCCTAAAAGACAAACTGGCGGGGATCCACGGGTACAATGAATCCATCTGTATTGACCGGTTATTGGATTCCTATCAACTGATGAGCAACATCGTACTTAAGTTTGCAACGCCATTTAGAGTTTAGAGGGGAGGTGACAACTATGCATGAAGGGAAACATGGAATTCTGGATGATGTAGATGATATGGATGATATCTTTGGAACGAATGAAGAGGAAGAAGAAGGCGGCAAAAAGGACAAACACAAGCACAAGCATGATCACGGCGACCAGGATCACCACGACAATCACCAAAAATCGGAAAAGTATACAAAAAATAATTTTAATGTTCACCTAGATAACGAGCCCGGTTATTCGGGTTTGTTATTTTGAATGTAGGACTTTATATGCCTACATAGAGTTTGTTTGGATTCCGCAGTTGACCGGGATTTTTTCCAAATGCTATTTACAGACTATATAGCCCCGCTTATACTATAGTAAATTGATTGGAATATAATTGATTGATAATTGGTTGACCGGACAACCGGAGGCTAAATTAATGACCCATATGGGGCTATTAATTTAGCCTTTTATTATTCCCTAAAAACAGTAAGAGGTTTGACAAGTAAATGGAGGTGACTAAGTTGGAAAAGTTAACGAAACACCAACGGATTGCAGCAGCCCTGAATTTTGAGGAAGTGGATAGGATTCCCATCGGCTTATGGTATTCCTGGTGTTCAATAAAAACCAGAGCGAGCTGGCCCAGAAAATCGATGCTGCAACTGTAGAACTGACCCAGGACGGCACCCTTTCCAAACTGGCCGTAAAGTGGTTCAAAGTGGACTTCTTCAAGGGTCTGGATTATATTAACCTAGGCTTCCAAGACAAATAATTAAGCAAAGCCTGAGTCTTCTTAAGGGGATGGCCAGGGGATCTGAGGGTCGCCCTGGCCCCTTACTTTTTAGCTAAACAGGTGGTGATTATCATTAATGGCTTTAATATGGATAACCTGACCGAGATTGTGGTAAAAATAGCGGACAAACTGCCTGTTACCCTGGCAATAATGGTGTTTTCCTTGCTGTTCGGCCTGTTACTGGGCCTGGGCCTGGCTATTGTCCGGATTCGCAAAAAGCCTATATCCTATGCAATTGCAACCTTCTACCTGTCCTTCATGCGTTGCACCCCTGCTTTAGTCCAGCTTTTCCTGATTTTCTTCGGCTTGCCCCAGTTATTGCTACTCTTGAATATCGATGTGATGGATTGGGATAAAGTAATTTTTGTAGTCATTGCATTTTCCTTACATATGGCAGCCAGCTTATCTGAGGTGATCAGAGCTG
>CAZKEO010000398.1:0-2682 GCA_964551785.1 uncultured Eubacteriales bacterium
GCGCCGGAACCTGAATTTGAGCCAAATGAAGTGATGCTAAGAGTTGCGATGAGAACAACTTCTAGGGATGAAGCTGCTAAGATCGGCAGAGAGTTTCCAGCTATGGTATTAAATGGACCACCACATGCCACTGGTCTGGGCGGGATGCAGCCTGTACGGGAATTGATTGGTCAAAAGTCGGCGTATATTCCGAGGGAAGAGATTGAAGCTTACGTAAAAATATCGGTAGTGGAGGTGTAGCAAATGGCATTGGTTCAACTATGTGAGATTGCTCAGGTAAGATCCGGCGACAAAGGGGATAGCAGCGATATCTCCCTCTTTGCTCAAAACGAAGAACTATATGAAATATTCAAACAGGTAATCACAGCGGAACGGGTATTCGAGCACTTTAAGCTGCTGGTTACCGGACCGGTGCAAAGATTCGAAATGGACAATCTGCTCGCTCTCAAGTTCTTAGTAGACGGGGCCTTGGCAGGAGGCGCATCTCAGTCCTTACGCAGTGATAGTTTAGGCAAGTGCTTTGGTTCCAATCTTTTGCGCATCAAAATTGAAGTCCCGGATCAGATTTTAGCGGATGCAAAGCGATTTAGGTTTCCTAAGTAAAGACGGAGTTGTTGGCAACAGGTGCATAAAATGATGATAAGTTGAAAGGCCTATGACTATCCGGAGCATAGGTTTATTCGGGCTTGGTCAGCGGCGATAACCTTAACAATATACAACTGTAAACTTACAAACGTAAAGGAACTAATCCAAACCCTAGTTTAAATCAAGCAACGTGGTGCAAGTAGGTGGTAAATATTCAAAATATTCTGGCACATTATTTGCATAAGAAGGTATGGAAATGTGAACTCGTTCAACTAAAGTAAAATATTTATCAATTAATTTTTTCAATCAGGTATCTCAAGAACTTGCGCAGAAAAGAGGAGAAAACGATGGATGAAAGACAGGAAAAATACTTAATAGAATTAGAGAGGATCCGAAAAGGGGGGGCGGAAAAATATCATCTGAAATTAAAACAAGAAAACAAACTCTTCGTCCGAGACCGGCTAAACTTACTGTTCGATGAGGGATCGATCTTGGAAGATGGGACGTTTAGTAAATGTCTAGACCCAGAGCTTCCGGAAGATGCCAATATTGTGGGAATGGCAAAGATCAACGGTAGGTTGGTTTGTTTTGCGGCCGCAGACTTTACCGTCAAAGCAGGGTCGTGGGGGGCTAAGGCTGTCCAAAAAACCCTATTCATCCAGGAGAAGGCACAGTCTATGAAGCTCCCTATTATTTACCTCGTTGATTCAGCGGGAGCTAGAATTACTGACCAAAAAGAAGTATTCCCGGGAAGGCATCACGTGGGCAGAGTCTTTTACAATCAGGTGAATATGTCTGGGATTGTCCCTCAAATCACGATTCTTTTCGGAGTTTCTCCCGCAGGTGCGGCTTATGTACCGGCTTTTTGTGATTTAGTAATCATGGTAGAAGGAAAAGCCAGTGCCTTTTTGGGGTCTCCTCGTATGGTGGAAGCGGTAATTGGGGAAAAGGTGTCTTTAGAGGAATTGGGTGGAGCGCGTATGCACTGTACAGTGAGTGGGCTTGGAGATGTTCTGGCTAGGGATGATACTCATGCCATTGAGCTCTGTAAGAACTACTTTGCTTACTTTCCCCAAAACTACCTCGAAAAATCTGCGTTCGCTGACGCTAAGGATCCTGTTGAAGGATGGCCTATCACAGAAATAATCCCTCGTAATCAGAATCAACCGTTTGATATGTACGAATTAATCGATCAAATAATTGATGAGGGAAGCTTTCTGGAGTACAAAGCTTTGTATGCCCAGGAACTCATCACGGGATGGGCCAGAATTAAGGGAGAGGTCACAGGAATTGTCGCCAACCAGTCAAAGATTAAAGGCGGGACTTTGTTTGTTGATTCCTCGGATAAGGGTGCAAGGTTTATTTGGTTTTGCAATGCTTACAACATTCCCCTAGTCTTTTTGGCGGATATTCCAGGGTATATGGTGGGATCTCAGGTGGAGCGGGCAGGAATAATTCGTCATGGTGCCAAGATGATCTCAGCTGTTTCTGAAGCTACAGTTCCCAAAATAACGGTCATCCTGCGAAAATGTTATGGAGCAGGCCTATATGCTATGGCCGGTCCGGCGTTTGGTACTGACTCAGTGTTAGCTCTGCCGACTGCTCTGATTGCAGTTATGGGTCCAGAAGCAGCGGTTAAAGCTGTGTATTCTAACAAAATTGCTGAGCTGGAAGGAGAGGCTAGGTTAGCCTTCGTGAATCAGAAGAAGGAGGAGTACTCGGACAATATTAATATTTATGCTTTGGCTTCAGAGCTCATTGTGGATCAATTGATCGATTTTGAAGGGATTAGGGAAGAGGTTTCTTATCGGTTAGAGGCCTACCGTGGTAAAGAACGAGTATGGCCGAAGAAAAACAATCCGATTCATCCTGTTTAAAGAGGTGAGGATATGAATTATAACTACCTAATTTATGAAGAAAAAGCGGGTATCGCTTATATAAAGCTCAACAATCCCCAGCAAAAAAATTGCTTAAATGATGAGTTAAGTGAGGTATTAGTAGCACTGTTAAGAAGTTTAAATGAACGAGACGAGGTTAAAGTAATTTTGCTATCTGCGGTGGGGGATGTTTTTTCAGCAGGTGCAAATTTAAATGCGT
>CAZKEO010000399.1:0-2677 GCA_964551785.1 uncultured Eubacteriales bacterium
AGTATACTTACCCCATTTCACCTGTTTTTGCTCCGGGGAAGGGGCTCTTTGATTTAACAAAGTTTACTTTGCAGGCTGACTTGGAGTCTTATTACTTTCAAATAACTTTGGGAGCTATGAACAACCCATGGGGAGCACCAGAAGGCTTTAGTCATCAAAGGATTGCTATTTACATTGATGCCGTTGCTAATCAAGGTCGGACCGAGCCTCTGCGCGAGGGTGCCTTTGTTGATTTTGCCTCCAACTATGGGTGGGAATACTTGCTTGACATCCAAGGCTGGAATCACTCTCGGGTGTATTATTACACAGATGAAAAAGCAGCCAAGGGTAATAAAGAAATTGAGGTTAAACTGCTACCAGGAACAAAAACAATTCAAGCCAAGGTACCTCGGAAGCTTCTTAATCAACACCCAGAGAACTGGAAATTCTATGTCCTAGTAGGAGCGCAAGACGGTTTAGGCCCAGATGGTTTTCGACAGATTCTCGCTAAGTCGACTGAATGGCAATTTGGTGGGGGTACCGATACCTATTATGATCCTAATGTACTCGATATGTTGGTCCCAATTGGTTATCAATATTCTCAACAACAGATGTTGAGTTCCTATAGTATTGAAAAGGGCAAACTTGCCCTCCTTTACCCAGTGATTCCACCAAAGTTGCTGGCTGAACTGCCAGAAAAAAAAGGCTGGTTTGATAACTTGCTGAATACACTCATGACGCCCATAGGGGTAATCTTAGTGGAATATCCGTTGGCAGATTATCTACCAATGTATATAGCCATGAGCCTCGCAGTGTTGATTATAATCATCTTGGTAGTAGTCAATTGGTATCGCTATAAGCATCCAGAATAAGTTGCTAGAATTCTCATCCAGAATAATCCTCTGCTCAGGTGGGTATAATTCACCTGAGATTTGGAGGGGAGCAGATGAACGTCAAACCCAATTTAATCAGCGGGATAGTTGGTAACTCTCGTCTTTTAGCTTGTTTGGATCAACAGGGACAATTGGTAAGAATGTATTGGCCGCAAATCGATCACTCGGAAAATGTGCATCGGGTAAAAGCCGGTCTTTTTTTTTCGCAAGCCGGAAGCATGACTTGGCTCAACGAAGCTGACGGAAACTACCGACAGTATTACATTGCAAACACTAATATTCTCTGCACAGAGGTTAAGCTACAGCAATTAGGTGTTGCTATTTATAAGGAAGATTTTGTGGTTCCTGACCGAGATATCTTGGTACGTAGTTATCGGATTAGGAATGAAGACCAAGTGAGTAAACAACTCCAATTTTACTACCATAGTGATTTGGCGATCGGCGGTAGCCAACAATATAATACTACAGTTTTTGATTTTGACAGCGAGGCCTTAATCCAATTCCGGAGGAAGGCTTATTTTGCTACGGGTGCCCAAGGAACTACAGACGGCTACCAGTGTGGTTGTAGCTGGGAAAGTGCCAACCAGGCCTGCTTGAACGGCAATGCCCACAACATGGGTGCAGATGGTACTTTAATGTGGGATTTAGGAAACTTAGAGTCAGGCACAGAACTGAGCATTACGATCTTTACTTGTTGTGGTAAGAACCAAGAGGAAGTACTAACCCACCTTGCTTGGGCCAGGGGACAAACTGTCCAAGTCCTACTTGAACGCACCACTAGTTTCTGGGAAGACTATTTACGGCAGACTACGCAATTAAACAGCGGGGATGTAGTGATCGATAGCCTCTATCGCCGTTCTTTACTGGTTTTTCGCTTGCTCACAGATGGTAAATATGGCAGTATCCTAGCAGCTCCGGAAGTGGATGAGCATTTTTGCCGCTGTGGTGGTTATGCTTATTGCTGGGTGAGGGATGCGGCCTATATCACAGCCGCTTATGACCTAGCCGGCATACAGCAGTTGGCTCGGCAGTTTTACCGCTGGGTAATTGCTACCCAAGGGGCTGACGGTAGTAGCCAGCAAAGGTACTACCTAGATGGCTCGGTTGCTCCTAACTGGGGCTTGCAGATTGACGAAATCGGGTCGGCAGTCTGGGGCATGTGGCAGCATTATCTAATTAGTAACGACCAGGACTTTCTGCAGGAGTGTTGGCCTTATGTGGTTAAGGCAGTTGAATTTATGCATGGCTTTATGGAGCAGGAAACTGGTTTACCTAAGCCCAGCATGGACCTTTGGGAAGAACGCCTGGGAGTCCATACCTACTCGGCCGCTGCCGTTTGGGCTGGTTTAACAGGAGCGGCAGACTTGGCCCGCCTGCTCGGGAAACAGGAGCAACAGCAACGTTGGCTCAAGGAAGCAGAGAGCTTGCGAACAGCAATCTTGGAAAGATGCTGGGACAACCAACGGGGGATATTCCACCGTGGGATTAAACTAGGTGTAACCAAAGAGGAGTTTGCCTGGCGTACTACCCACGGTGAAACAGGCGGGATGACCTTGAACAGGAAAGGCTATCCCTCTTATTATCTGAGTCTGGACTCGGTTATCGATGTTAGTTTACTCGGCCTAACCATTCCGTTTGGCCTCTTGCCAGCCGATGATCCCCGGATGCTGCTCACTGTAGAAGCAATCGAAAAAACCTTGACCTCTCCTCAGGTGGGTGGCCTAATGCGCTACGAGGGTGACAATTACATCGGCGGCAACCCCTGGATTATCACCACCCTCTGGCTAGCCCTCTACTATATCGAA
>CAZKEO010000400.1:0-2665 GCA_964551785.1 uncultured Eubacteriales bacterium
AAGTACAGTACATAAAGATATACCAAAAGTGAACGGTGATCAGTGAATCATACAAGCAAACCCTCCAGCTAATGCTGGAGGGTTTGCTTGTATGAGGGCATGTCGAAAAATGTCTGTTTTTTCAATTACAATTATTTAATTAGCAGGAAAAGCAGGTCTTATTAACGAAACTTCCTTTTAGTAGCATAATAGCTAACATTTTTTACCTTTACAGTAGGGAGTTTTTAGAGGGGGAATTTAATTACTCTGTCCGAATTGTTTTAAGAAAAAGAGGCTGAAGTAACCTGACTATTTTGCCCTGGATCAAATAAATCAAAGTGAGGCTGAATCTAAAAATGACGAAGCTGCTATAAATAAAGGAAAAAATGATAAAAATGCTGCTAATAAACGGGCAAAAATAGCAAATTAAATGATGCACGTATAAAGAAGGTAGATAGTTATTATGAAAAAATTTAATTTAAAGCAAAAATCAGCTGCTATTATTGTAGTAGTGCTTTCAACTTTGGTCATGGTATATCCTCAGATGATATCAGATAAAGTGTCTTCCCCTGCACCAAGTTTAGCTCAGGTGTTACCCTCTGAGATATCTATTGAGGACAAAGTAGAAACAATAGTAAGTCGCATGAGTGATGAGGAAAAGGTTGGACAACTATTGATTATTGGTATTGATGGTACTGAGGTAGATGAAAATGCATTAACAATGTTGCATAAGTATCACGTTAGTGGAATTACCCTCTTTGATCGGAATATGAATAATCCTGCACAGGTTGCTAGATTAAGCAATTCACTGCAGAAAGAAGCCCTTAAGGGTAA
Organism: uncultured Eubacteriales bacterium; assembly: GCA_964551785.1. Lineage (GTDB taxonomy): Bacteria > Bacillota > Carboxydocellales > JAJZTU01 > CAZKEO01. The sequence goes on from CAZKEO010000400.1 coordinate 814, forward strand.
AAGTCATTTACCCTTATTTATTTGTATTGACCAAGAAGGTGGGCAAGTGGCAAGGATGAGGGATAAAGTTACGGTGGCGCCCTCACAGGAAAAAATAGCAAAAAGTGGTCAAGTGGAGCAGGCGACTGTGTGGGCTAAGCGGACAGCTCATGAACTTAAGTCCATGGGGATAAATGTTAATTTTGCGCCAGTTGTTGATTTAGGAGCTACCTATGAACGTTCATATGGGAAAGATCCTGATAAAGTAATCGAATTCGCCCGAGCGGCAGGGCAAGGGTATCAACAGGAAGGTTTGTTGTTTTCCCTGAAGCACTTTCCAGGGATTGGGCGTACTAAAGTTGATCTCCATAATGATCCTTATGTAATTGATGCTGACAAAAAGACGTTGGAACAAGAGGATCTGGCGCCATTTCATACATTAATTAAAGAAATTGATAACCAAAGTTTTTTTATCATGGTATCCCATTTAAAATATTTAGCATTTGATGGGGAATATCCCGCTAGTGTTTCTGAACTGATTATTACAAAATTACTCAGGCAAGAGCTTGGCTTTCAAGGACTGATCGTCACTGATGATATGGAAATGGGGGCACTGACCCAACTCTATTCATTTGAGCAGATGGGGTATCTGGCGGTGAAGGCTGGTGCAGACCAATTACTGGTATGTCATGATAGTAAACACCAAATTTCCGTATATAATGGCATATTAGAAGCTGTTCGAGGAGGACAAATAGACAGGACTACGTTAGATAATGCAGTGCGCCGTGTTGTTAAAATGAAATTGAAGAAAATTCCATATAGTAGAGTGGACCCGGAAGCCACTACTAATATCGTCGGCAAGTAATTGAACTGGCTATACATAATTTTGCTAAAAAGATATAAAAATGAAAGGGTGACGGCACTGAGCCTGTCACCCTTTTATTTTATATCTACTTATGGTCTTTTAAGTGAAAGGACACGGGCAGTGTGGTATAACACGTTACCGCTTTGCCAGTATCACGATCTCGGGCCGATGCAAACCGCCATTTTCCTATAGCAGCTACGGCTGCGTCATCCAAAGTTTGGTGACCTGTCGAACGGGTTACGGTAATCTCGCCGGGGCGGCCGTTTGTTAGAATCTGTACTCTTAGTACTACTGTACCTTCTAGTCCGGCTTGCCGGGCTGCTGCAGGATAAGCAGGATCTACTTTTGACAAGATGCCCGGTGCAACAATACTACTGCGAGAACGGCCGCTACCTGTTGAAGTGATGGCAGAAGGGTTAGCATTGCTGCTGCCATCACTATGTTGGGTCGAGGTGGAACTTACGGCTGGCCCTTCGGCCTCCGTCATGGTCAGATTGTCCGTTGTAACGACAGCTTCTTGTTCGGTAGGCAGGGCTTCTGCGATTGGCATCGGATCAGTCGGAGTAGGACTGAGAACATCTTGTAGTTTTTTTGATTCTGGTAGGGCTGGGCTGTTATCAGCCCTTTGTGCCGGGTCATTCATCAAATCCATCTCCAAGATAACTTCTTCTTGAAGTGGCAAGGGTGCCGTCAATCCAGCAGTTAGATAGCCAGCTGCGGCTAAAAGGAAAATATGCAAGAAAAAAGATACAGCCATGGCCTTACGCCAATGAAATGAATATGAAATACCCTTATCTCATTTTCTCAGCCGCTACTGATACACGGTGGGCACCAGCCATTTTTAACTCATCTAGAACGGCAACTACTTGTCCGTAAGGGACCTGTTTGTCTGCCCGTAAGACAAAGATATTGTCTGGCTGCTTTCCCACTTCCAAGGTCACTCGCTTCGCTAGTAAGGGGAGGGGGATTTCTTCTGCTCGGGTGCTGACTTGTCGGTGATTGAGAAGA
>CAZKEO010000401.1:0-2656 GCA_964551785.1 uncultured Eubacteriales bacterium
GCAACATAAAGCTTATCCTGACTGAAGCTGAGTGCAAAGGGATAATTTAGCTTACCCTTCCCCCAAGTAGAGATCCATTTACCATCACGACTATATACCTGCACCTGAGAACGTCCTGTATCAGCCACAAATACTCTGTCAGAAGAAACAGTGATTGCTAACGGGCCCATAAGTCCTTTAGCCGAGTTGATGGCATCCGTCGCTTTGCTCTTCCCATCGATTGTAAAAAGATAATGTGGTAGGCCTGCCTTCACCGTTTCTGCCGTTAAGGGCGCCACTATGGGACCCCTGTGAGTTTTCATCCACCAATAGCCACCAATTCCAATGACCACTGACAAAACTAAGAGTAAAACAGCGAGTAAACGATTTCTCTTCACCTCAGGAAGAATTTTTAAGACGAATCGTGAAATAGTCATATTTACAACCTTCTTCCCCAGCTCAGGGTGGTTAAATTTCGTAAGTAGACCGTGTGGAACTGGCGTACTTTCTGACTAGTGTATACATATACTCTCATACATAAACTATAACATCTTTGAAAATAGTTCTAAAATTATCGAATAGGCATTTGTTCATTCAAACTACTAATCTGCTAAAAAGGAGCCAACCGCCCAGGAGCAATTGGCTCTTATAAGTCCATTTCCAAATATTAGAGCTGTCTGGGCTACGAGCACTGACCGCATCAAATCTCCCTGACTTCAGGAGATTTGATGCAGGTAACCTTGTTAGTAGTAGTGCACAGTCAAGTCGCTCTTTTATGGAGTAACGATATCAGTCGGAGCCTTGAAATACGGAAGCGCGCTGTTAGCAGGAGCTACAAATCCGTTAGTCAAGTCGTTAGCAGTGTTAGTATCAGTCTTAACATTATAGAAATAATCGTTCTGAACGAAATCTGCGTTGGCAGACGAGGTGTGACACTTCCAGCATACAGACATGTTGGTGTAACGTTTCAAAGCAGATGATGCGTTTTGGTCCAACAGATACGCAGTGGCTTTGGTAGTATCACCCGCGAAGAGCTCTGTTGCTGCTCTAGTAATCCCTCTATCTTGGGCATCCAAAATTACTGAGACATCGGAACCGTGTGCGAAGTGACACTTTAAGCAGGTATAGTTACTGCTATCCGTGGTGTGACGGAATGCCTTAGACCATACACCAGTTCCATCAGTATCAGCAGATTTAGCCATATAATCTGTGTGGCAAGCGGCACAGAAAGTGGTGATTGCAACCGCATTTGCTTTTTCTTGGGTAGTAGTAGCAGCCGAATAGGCTTTTACATCTGTTTGGGTAATTTTAACGCCAGTATTTACCGCACCAAACCATTCTACAGTCGAGTCCATGACTAAAGGAGTTATAAAGGCACGTGCAATATCTGCACTTTTTCCTACCAGGGTAGCCCCAGTATTCTTGACGAAGCCTTTTTGATAGTTAAAAGTTAGGCCAGCAGTTATTTGAGTATTCGTTGTGCTGTTGAGATCCAAAGGAGCCCCAGAGCTGATGAAATTGGTGAAGGCAACCTTAAACGTATGAGCATGGTTGTATTCTCCAGCAGCTAACCATGGCGAGGTATCTTTGGCATAAGCGGAAGTACCCTTCTTTAGGACAGCTACAACCACGTCAGCATCTACAAGAAGAGTCTGAATTCCCGACGAGGTAGATGAAGAAAGTACTTGACCAGTTAATGCTAGTTGTTGAGCAGTCCCTTCAACTGTTACATAAGCTGGTGCAGCTGCGAAGGCAGTAGCATCACTAGCAAGAGTAGGTAGGCTCGCAAAAGTAACAACTGCACCGCGAACCATATTACCGCCTAAAGGTCCATTTGGCGTACCGGTAATCGTTCCTGCTGCATCATCGAACATCGGAGTTGCAGCGATGTGGTTAGGATTATAGTTGAGTAAACGATCGCTGTAGGATCCGTGTGGAGAATGGCAGCTTGCACAAGTGAACTCACCGACCCAGTTCTCCATTTCAGTCGTGCCATCCGCTTGAGTACCAGTTCTGTTACCTCCAGGAGCTGCTTTTACTTCCATGGTTCCGTTTGCCATGTGAACAGAAGCATTACCTGCAACAGTACCTGAGAATGTACCTGCTGTCGATGGAGTAAATACGTTGTAAAAACCTAACGTACCATCATGACAAGCTGTACAAGTGTTATAGACACCATTTTTGAACAACAATTTATCTGATGCCCCGGTGTGTGTTTGGTGGCAGCTTGCACACGAGTTGGTGTTTTCTTGATATTCCCCGTGAGTTCTTTGTGTTACTGCGCCTTCTATGGCAACACCATTTTTATCAAATTTCAGGTTCATACCATCAGATTTGATGACATCATTTACTGCAGTTCCATCATTAGTGGTCACGTTCAACCCAGTTTTGTTAGCATTATCGATGCCGTTGTCTGCAGCATCACCCTGTCCTGCCTGCATAGGGCCATTTGGTACAATATTGGGTGATGCAAGGGCTACGCTCGAAGCGCCTAATACTAACATAGTGGTCAAACAAAGCAACAGCATTAAAAACCTTTTTTTCATGTTTCTTGTTACCCCCCTCATCTTTTAAAACCCATTCCTTATCCGAAACTTCTTTTTTTATAACAGAACACCTCTACTCTATAGAATCACCCCTCTCAACCCTCATCTAACTAACCTACCGAACACTTTAG
>CAZKEO010000402.1:0-2647 GCA_964551785.1 uncultured Eubacteriales bacterium
CAAATCCAGTTGGGCAATTATTTGGCCCCTTTTTATCTTGTCGCCAAGATGTACAGGTAAGCTGCGGAGAACTCCACGTATCCCAAATCTAAGTTTTAAATTAGAAAGGTCTGATTTACCATCCGCCTGCAGGTCAATTTGCAGCGTCCCCTTGCTCACTGTTATTTCCTTGGTTTCACTGGATGGTGCAGCAGAGCTTTTGGGCAGGAATAAATACCAAACCGCTCCTAGGACTAGCAAACTAATTAAAACGATTACTGGTTTATTAGTTAGTAACTTCATTTTGCCCCTCCTTCCAGCGATATGAGTTATCGATCTTGCTAGCAGATATATAAATAATTCTTTACGCCCGTCTGGCCACGTTATGGTCATGAGTAATGATGATAACAGTGCTACCCTGGGCATTTGAGTGCTCCAAAAGACCGATGATTTCTTCACTGGTTTTGGAATCCAAGGCCCCTGTAGGTTCGTCAGCTAAAATAACGGGAGGATTTGCCACCAAGGCTCTCGCTATGGCAACCCGCTGCTGTTGTCCACCCGAAAGCTCATTGGGCTTATGGGTAAGCCGGTCAGCCAGACCAACTACTTCCAGCATTTCACTAGCTCTAATTATTGCGGTTTTCTTATCTATCCCTTGAAAGAGTAAGGGTAATTCCACATTTTGCAGTGCGTTTAGTTTAGGTAGTAAGTTGAACCTTTGAAAAATAAAACCAACTTTCTCCCTACGGGTTTTGGTTAATTGTTGGTCATTATAACCCAGCACATTATCCCCGTCCAACAAATATTCCCCTGATGTTTGGGGGTCCAGTAGGCCAATTATATTCATTAAAGTCGACTTTCCTGACCCGGAGGGCCCCAGCACAGCAACGAAAGAACCCTTTTTAATTTCCATATTTACACCGTCTAAGGCCCTGACCTTTAGGGAACCGGTATCAAATTCTCTAATTAAGTTTTTCATTTTAATCAAGCTACTCATCCTTTTTCGGTTATTAGCTAGCTTTATTGAGCTGAAGGTAAATTATCTCGGTAGAGCCACCACCAGCAAACCAAAACTTAATAAAATCACCTTGTTTAATGTCCGCCAGGTTGAGATTTTCGGTGGTTAGTTTTCCGCCAACGTTCTGAGTGGAAACTATTGGAATACCTACCGGAATAGTCAGCTCGATAGCTTCGTCAGTGACTTTGAACCTTTCTTCCCGGGCCTTGGCTCTTTCTTCCGGCGACAATTGCTGCATCGTTTCCCGGCGTTTAGCTTTTTCTTCCTCAGTCAGCTCTGGAGCTGTGATTTCAGCTCTATAAACTGTTAGCTGATTACCTCTAATTTGTTTGACCTTCCCCTGCAGATCAGCAGGACGGTTAGGAAGTTCACCGGAATTTTCACTGGAGCTTTTACTAGAAACTTGCTGTCCTGAATCTGCAGCGGAAGGGGAAGATGAACTTGAACCATTACTGCCGGAACTACAGCCAACAAAGGCGAATATTGCTCCGATAATCATGGCGTAGGCTAATAATCTTTTTACTGATATCATTACATTTCCTCCTCATATTTCCCTAATTCAAAACTAAATTGTTCCTGTGCTAAGCTGTATTGAACCAATACTTCCACCAATTTACTTTCCGCTTGGCTTAGGGTAACACTTACTGAACTTACTTCCGTGCTTTTAGCTAATCCTGCTTCATAACGCTGTTGAGCAATTCTTAAAGCCTCTTTTGCTTGGAGGAGGCTTTTTTCGGCTAAATCGTACCGTTGGTCAAGGGAGAGCATATTTAGATATGCCGTTTTCACCGAGACTTCCGCCAATTTTAATTTATCTTTTAATGTGGATTGTGCTTGCAGTAAACTGTACCGGCTCTCTTCATAAATATATACTCCCGGCCCAAAATAGCCATTAGCTACCTGGTTCTCCACTTGTTTGAGGTTCAAAGTTTCCCGAGCTTGCAAAATATCCACTCGTTTAGCTAGTGCTTTGGGGATTTCTTCGTCCAGTTTTATCTTGGGTGGCGGGGTATACTTTAATTGTTCGGTTAAGTTCAACTCGGTATTTAATTCCAAACCCAGCGTCTGATTTAGTTTGAGGAGAGCTATTTCTTCGTCGTTTTCCCCATCCACTAAGGCAGATTTGGCATTGGCTACCTGAACCTCTGCTTCAATTAGTTCATTTTTGGCTACAGAACCGGCTTTATATTTGGCGTTAAGCAGCTTTAACTGCTCATTGGCCCGGTTATAAGCAGCCATAGAGGATTCTACCAGCTTGTGCGACTTCAACAACCCGTAATAAGCTTGGTCAACTGCAATTTTACCCTGGGCCTGAGTTTGTTTGAGCTTTTCCTCAGACATAACCAGTTCCGATTTAGCCTGGGCAGGGCCATATATCTTGGTTTTCCCTTTTTCATAGGTATCCGACTTATTGCTGTCAATGGCCTCCGCTGTCTCCTCCGCCCACTCCAGCTTAGCTTTAGCCTTTTCTACATCAATTTTGGCTACTTCAATAGGGGAGCTAGCTAATAAAGCCAATTGGCGAGCCTGCTCCAGGCTTAATGTTCTACTGGGATTGGTTTCTGTCGCATTGGCACTTATCTGTCCAAAGGTAGCGGATAACAAAAACATTGTTAGCATCCCAGTTAATAATTTTTTCAGCACCATTTT
>CAZKEO010000403.1:0-2645 GCA_964551785.1 uncultured Eubacteriales bacterium
TGGGTAGTCATTTCTGCTTTAGCCGGACCCCAGCCAAGTACCGGTGACTGTTTAATCAGGCTACAGGCTTCCTCCCAAAATCCCAACCTAGCTTGAAAGCTGGTACTAGTCTCTAGGTTCAGACCGGCTGCAAATCTCCAAAGAAACTTATCTCCAGTTATCCCCAAGAATACCGCCATAACCACAAGAATTACACCCAAGGTAGTAACAATCTGTTTTTTAGAGACAAGCTGAGAGGTCAGCGCTTTCAGGCCAAGATAGCCTAAGGCCACCAAAGCCGCTAATAACGCAGTCCTAGACATGGTTAAAAATAATAATATCCCAGCCAAATTAAACACAGTTAAATAGATAACCGTAGACTTTAGTTGATTTTTTTGAAAGACTAAAAAACTAAACGCCATACTAAGAATTGCCATCAATAAAATGCCTGTATAATTAGGGTTTCCAAATAACCCCATTAAGCGTTGGGAAAGTAAACGTGAGTTAGCCACCTTTTCAGGAGCATAAACACTGAGTACATCCTTGAGATCACCTGGATTTAGATACTCAAATATACCGGCCAAAATTAACAATCCACTAAATAGCCAAAAATATTTCATAACCCGTTGTAGTTTTTGCTCTGTAAAATTAATATTAGCAATAAACACCATAATCAAATAATATTTCATAGGTTTAATTAGTTCAAAAATATCACGAAAACTAAAGCGGTAGTCTAGAAAAAGCTGAGCAAACAGCATAGATAAACCTGTGCACGCAATCAGTACAGCTAGAATAACCCCCAGTTCTCCCGTCCCTCTCCACTGTAGCTTGCGATCTCTAATGAGCACGTAGAAAAAGAAAAATACTAGGAGCATTTCCTCAGGTCTAATATGAGGCAAGCCAGCTACTATCTTAAAAGAAGGTAGCAAAATACCCATACCCAGAATAATGATAGCTAACTTTTCCTCACCTTCGTTGATTATCACCCACAATGCAGCTAGACCCAGAGATACCAAGGCTATTACAGAGGTATATTTCACTCCATTTAGATGCCAAACTAGCAGGGTTGTAAAAATGACAGCGAAAAAACCATACGTTAATTTCCTTGAGTTAGGTATTATGTTTTGTTTAGGCAAAGCTCTTTCCTCCCTTCTCTCAACTGCTTAACAGGATTCCCCTTGCTTCCGGTCCGTGATTAAATAACAGATCCAGCACAGACAAATTAGGCAGGAATTCTCCCCAAAGCTGACTGTACACCGGGTGGATATAATTCTGGTAAATTACTTGAATACCCAGCTCTTGAAAAGCTGTTTCTTCCATATATCTTTGGGTACCCGTTCCCTGACCAGTCAGGTATTTTGAAGCACCTGAGGCAAGACAAATATCCAGGATACGCACCAGACCAAGTGGTCCTTCCACAGTCGGTAAGCCCAACTCCCGTTTGTTCATAGCTAGACCTAGCTCTGATTCCCCTCCGGTTGGTTTTAACATAAATTCAGAGGCCCGTACCAGTTTGGTCCTAGCACCAAGAAAGCCCGCCAAAACGGCAATTAGCCTAGTATTAAGTTCCGCTAAATTAACAGACTGTTCTTGGTAGCAGGCCAGTAATTGGGGATAGTACAGGTCATAATAAGGGCTCCGGCCATAATTCGCTGTCAATGCTTTCAGATGTTTGCGGGACCAAGGCTGATTGGCTGCTATCTTTACTTCACTAATATTTGTTAGTTCACTTTTACCCAAGACAGGTACTGATAACCATTGGGGGCCTTGGGGTGTTTTGATAGCTGCTCGGCTGATAAAAGTTTTTCCTCTAGGAAATTGAACGTTATCTAAAATCACCAACACATCAGAGCGGATTAATTTGTCGAAAAAACCTAACCAGGGTAAATAATTAGGTTGGTGGATGGAAACTATCATGGCAAGCCCCCCAGTATTTTGACACCACTAGCTAATTAGAAAAATAGCCCGGATTGGCTTTGAGCCAATCCAGAGTTTGACTGAGACCTGAAGCGATATTTACTTTGGGGGTAAAACCTAGCAAGCTCTTAGCTTTGCTGTTATCAATCAGATACTTGCGCTGATCAGTTACAGAATGATCCAATGTAATAGAGCAGCTGCTAGCGGTAAGTGTTTTGGCCAGAATAGCTAGTTCATAGACAGAAACACAATCATTCCCAGCTATATTAATGATTTCACCATGGGCTTGAGGAGTAATGATACTTAGAATTACAGCATCTACCAGATCAGAAATATACGTATAAGAACGGCTCTGTTTACCATCCCCTTTAATTACAATTGGTAGGTTGCTCATTCCCTTCAGTAAAAAATTAATCGGTGCACTGATCCGTCCATTACGGGGACCATAGATGTCAGTAATCCTCAGGATTACTGTCTTCAGACCATAGGTTTGGGCCATAGTGCGGCAGTAAAACTCCCCAGCCAACTTGGTAGCTCCGTAGAGCAAGATCGGGTCGACAGGATGTAGTTCATCTATCGGCAGGTATTTTTGTTCTCCATAAACCGCAATAGATGAAGCAAAGACTACCAAAGCTTTTTCTCGCTTGGCAGCTCGGAGCAGATTAAACAAACCTACAGTCCCACCCTGAATAAACTGCTTTTCTAAAGAACGGTCATAGGCTGCTAACGGGAAGGCGCAATGGATTACT
>CAZKEO010000404.1:0-2633 GCA_964551785.1 uncultured Eubacteriales bacterium
TGTATTCAATTCGACAATTTGAATGATATTCCGAACCCGCATCGATGATAATAAAACGTTTACAGTGTCTACACTTAATATATACTTTTCGTTTGTACTTCTGAGCTACAATCTTGCCACATTGACATTTGATGTCGGCTAACTCCTGCAACTCTTCGGTTTTTGCCTCCAATTGTCTCCCCCCTTTGGCACAGCGCCTACCTCACTCCTTTGGTTTACTTTTCCTTTACTCACCCCTTTTGTCCGCTTAATCTGTTCCCTTCAAGCAAAAACAAAAGACCAGCAGGATATTTGTTTATCCTACTGGTCTCTGGACTCTTGGTCTCGGGACTCTGCGAGTTAAAAGACTTTTCTATTCGATTATTTTTTAATTTAAGGCATAATTCGACTTTTGTCTACTAGTTTTTTGCATTTTCTTTAAAATTTACCGTATTAATTTCATTTCGGATTAAAACTTGTGGTACATTCGCTGTGTTTTCATTAAGGCGAATATGTATCACACGCTTGTATAAAAAACAGTGAAAAGGGGCTGCCTTTTCATGAATGTCTTTTGACATCATTTTGAGACAGCCCATGTCTAAGATATCTTGTTACTTCTGAACTTTAGGTGGTTCGCTATGACAATCAGCACACTTATTGGTTGCTTTATCGCCATTATGACATCTCATGCAGGTCGCCATACTGACCGGCTTATCGGTCCAGTATTTCTTAGCTTCCTTGCTATCAAACTTAGTTACATCTTTAACCCCATCTGCAATCAGTTGCTTACTGATATTAAAGTGGCTGATACTGCCATGGCAGTCAATACAGTCAACACCTTTTAGTTTGTGCAGTTCATGGGGGACAATCTTTCCTCTCGAGAAAGACATTTCTCTGGTCTCACTATGGCACTGATTACAGGTACCATTAGGAATAAAGGTTTTAGCAACAATCGGTGTTTCATAGAAACCTTTCCAGTGCTTATAAATAAAGTCGGCCTTTTGAATGTTAGGATGGCAGTTTAGGCAGCCTACCTTGTTGTGTGAAGATATTTCCCAGGTAAAAATATTCGGATTCATTTCATGGCAGTTTTTACAAAATGCCGATTGATCTTGGGTATAGCCAACATTCCCTTGGGAGAAAAGGACTGCTGCAATTACTGCTACTACTAACATGGCTATCACTATATATATTCCCTTTTTATTAAACACTTTCCCACCTCCTCATCACAATTAGTAGCTATTTTAGACCTAGTGGCGCTAATTTGTAGACAAACCACATTAAGAATGACCCGTACACAATCATTTCAGATACTATTAAAAATTTACTGCGAGCATACTTAAATTCTGCCATAATAATCACTCCTCTACATAAACGACCTGTGGTTCGCCAAGATGGGGAGCACCTTTGGTCTTATCAGCTGCCCCAGAAGGCTGACCCTCTGTCTCATACTCTTCCATAATTCTTTTCAATTCAGCTGGATGCTCATGGGCCATAACTTCAACCGATAAATGTCCATTCCACCAGGCCATGCTACCTGGGAAGAAGTCAGGGCTGAAATGCACGTTATAGAAGTGAATTCCGAAGATAAAGGTTATCGCCAGGACTGCTTCATCACTGTGACCAACCTGCCACATATCGAGAATCCATCTCGGGAAAAGATTCATTCCCCACTCCGGAAAGGTCATGAAGACACCGGAGCCGCCAATAACGAACATCCCCCAGAATACTGCCCAGTAGTCAAATTTCTCTTTATAGGAATAACGGTCATAGTTTGGTGCCTTATCAGACATTCCGATGTAGTATCTAATAGTATCAGCAACATCAGTCACATCTTTGAGGCTAGGTACAATAGCGATTCCTAGTTTTCCTTGGATTGCACGCACTACCAACCAAATTAAGTGGTAGATACAGGCTAGTAACATCGTCCAACCAGCAATTAAGTGACCCAGGAACATGTTGTCAAATCCACCAAAGAGTGCTGCTACTGTCTCAGCAAAACCCGAATGCGCGAACTTAATCGGCAAGCCAGTCACGCTCAGTACGATAAAGGTTACAAAGATCATAATGTGCTGGATTCGTTGATGAATATCGAAGCGAAGAATTTTCTTCGGTGGCATTTTCTTGCCTTGCTTAGCTTCCATTTCCAAATCACCTTCCCTCTTTTATCTTAATGATGGCCCTTTTTCTTGAGGCTCTTGAGACGTCTGTAGAGGTCTAATTCTAGGTGTACGAAGAATACCCCAATAGTACCAATCGTTAACCACACTAGGAATTTAAGCGTCCAATACATTGGTTCACCAGGGCCACCACGTTCAAATGTCCAGTGTTCGGTACCTTCGGCAAAGTTTTGCTCTGCGCTGTAATGACACTTGGCACAGGTCTTCGGCACATTTGCTTTAGCCACCGGAGAGGCTGCCTCTTGAGGCCCTAAGATATCGTGGGAACCATGGCAACTTACGCAGGTTGCAGCTTTAGTACTACCTAACCTAATTGCTTTACCATGGAAACTTTCCTCATAGGACTCCAAGATTTTGTGATCGTGGCAAGAGCTACAGGTCTCAGGAACATTGTTGCTGAAATCCGCTGCCCGCTTGTCCTCTTTTTTCATAATGTTGTGCACACCATGGCAGGACCAGCAATAAACTTCTTTA
>CAZKEO010000405.1:0-2626 GCA_964551785.1 uncultured Eubacteriales bacterium
ACCCCTGAAAGAGTCATTTTCTCAGCTAGTTGCTGAGGAGTAATGCCTTTGAGATCTACATATTCTTGTAACCAGTTATATGAAACGCGCACAGCGAGATCCTCCTTTAATCGCTAAGACTAGTATTGTCCACTTAGACTAAAACTGTCCTAAGAAGCGTAAATCATTTTCAAATAAGAGCCGCAGGTCATCAATGCCGTATTTCAGCATAGTGATGCGTTCTACCCCCATGCCAAAGGCAAAACCAGTGACTTCCTTAGGGTCATAGCCAGACATGGCCAAAACCTTGGGATGAAACATGCCTGAACCAAGAATTTCTAGCCAACCTGTCCCTGAACAAACGCGACAGCCCTTGCCATTACACATGATACAGGAAATATCAATCTCTGCACTAGGTTCGGTAAACGGGAAGAAGCTAGGCCGCAACCTAATTTCCCGGTCCTCACCAAACATTTGCCGGGAAAAGCTCAACAGGGTACCTTTCAAATCACTAAAGGAGATATTTTTATCAATGATAAACCCTTCTACCTGGTGAAACATTGGGGAATGGGTGGCATCATCATCTCGGCGGTAAACTTTACCTGGAGCAATAACCTTAACCGGGACCTGAGGAGCTTTTTTCTCCATCGTCCGAGGCTGGACCGGGGAAGTATGGGTCCGCAATAAGGTTTCTGCCGTAATGTAAAAGGAATCCTGCATATCCCGCGCTGGATGTTCCTTGGGCAGGTTTAAGGCCTCGAAGTTATAGTAGTCGGTCTCAACCTCAGGACCTTCCTCAATCTCAAAACCCATTCCTAAAAAGATACTCTTAATTTCGTCTAAGACGGTAGTTAACGGATGACGATGGCCTAGTAATACTGGCCTGCCTGGCAAAGTAATGTCAATCGTTTCTGTTGCTAACTGTTGGACTTTCACTACTTCTTTCAGGATATTCTGTTTTTCCTCAATCGCCTGTTCTAGGTGTGTCCGCACCTCATTAGCCAATTGGCCTATCAGAGGCCTCTCTTCAGCGGACAGTCCACCCATCCCCCTCAAGACCTGGGTTAATTCACCCTTCTTACCCAAGAAACGGACCCTGACCTCATTTAGTTGGTTCAGGTCTGCCACTTCCTGGAGAGCCACCGTGACCTGGTTCTGTATTTTTGCTAACTGTTCACGCATTACTAAACCTCCAATCTAGTATTTAAAAATAAAAAAAGCCTTTGTCCACAAAGGGACGAAAGCTTAAATTCCGCGGTACCACCCAAATTAACCTGTTAAATTACAGGCTCACTCTCTTCCTGATAACGGCGGAAGCCTCCGGCACAGCCTAATCCCTGCATGTTCCAGGTTTCAACCTACAGCTCAAGGGTGAATTCACTCGGTTTCTACCTAAAAGGACTTCCAGTCACGGCCCTTTCTCCCTGAAAAGCTTTAACCGAAATACTTTTCCCTCTCCTTGCCTTCTCATATGACCCATCGAGGACTTAGATTTTATTTACCCATCTTGTCTAGTGAATAAACTTTTGCATGTACTTCCTATAAGCTATGTATGCCGCTATCGACCCAGTGGTTTCGAAAATTCTCCAAAACAATTCGGCAGAAGTTTTCACCATACCACGACCTTTCTGCTGGTCAGCAGGAAATACTACTATCATGATTATAGCATAACACCCTAAGGTTGGCAAGATTTTAGCAACCTCTGGAGCGGTTTAGTTGTAAATTTATGTCATTTTTAGGCAAGTTGTTGCCGGACTTTTTCAAATAAGATAATTCCCGCAGCTATCGCAACATTCAAGGACTCCGCCTGACCAGGCATGGTAATTCGTACTAGATCGGTAGCTTGCTCCCGAAACTCCGGACTAGGTCCCTGAGCCTCACTGCCTACGACTAGCAATGATGGTCGGCGATAATCCACTTGGAAATACTCCCGTTCGGCGGTAACCTCTCCTACCACTACCTGCCAATCTCGCTTTTTGACCTGAGCGAGGATTTCTGCCGTACTCAAGTCCTGAAGGATTGGAAGGTGAAAAACTGAACCCATGGTGGAGCGTAACACTTTGGGATTATAAAGATCGACCGTGCCGTTAGTTAAACAGATTCCACTGACTCCAGCTGCATGGGCAGTTCTGATAATGGTACCCAAATTGCCAGGATCTTGGACACCATCTACTACTAACCAAAAGGGCTGGGCGGCACCCTGTAGGTCAGCACCACCATCAAGGGCTTCAGGCCAGGAGCACTGCATCTGTTTAAGCACTGCCACTATACCCTGGGGATTATCGGTAGCCGCAGCTTTGGCTAAAATCTGATGTTCCACTTCCCAAACAGGACAGTTCATCGTTTGACAGCGTGCTAGTAATGAGCGCCCGCGTTCTGTCTCCAGCAGTTTTGCTGAGTAGACCAGCTGTTCAGGCTGGAGCCCGGCATTACAAGCCTCTTCTACAAACCGGACTCCTTCTATCAAAAAAGCCCCTGTTTCCTTACGTTCCTTGCGTAGATGCAACTTCGCTAAGGCTTTAACTTTTTCGTTTTGCGGATTAGTAATCATTTACTCACCTGATTCCCGAAATATTTTGATGGGTTTAATTATAATATTTATGAAAAAGCCTTTTTACTTCATCCAAAAAAGGTGAACAATGCAGAT
>CAZKEO010000406.1:0-2610 GCA_964551785.1 uncultured Eubacteriales bacterium
GCCTTGTTCCAAATCTTATGTAACAATAACTGCTGCCATCTGTTGCAAAATACCAATCGGCAACGAGGTGGAACTAATAATCCCGATGTTTTCGCCCCGTTTAATGAAGCTAGCTGCTGCTCCGATTTTGATAAACTCAGTTTCACCTTGATTCAAATCAATCACGGCAATATCCAAAGTAGCAAAATTGTCCTCCTGGGCCCTCAGCATTAGAGCAGAATTAATAGTTTTTATGGCTAATTCCTCAGAAAAGCCTGTTTCCAGTAATCGGGTAAGCAGACCGATGGTGGCTCTGCTTTCCTCTGCTGCCTCAGGCCCAGCACCCATCCCATCGCTTAAGGCCACAATGTATTTCCCTTTTTTTAAACGAAAATCCGTGTGGCTATCACCTGAAATCATAGTGCCATCTTTGGCAACCCGGGCAATACCTAGTTCGACGTCTAGTGGTAGGTTTACTTCTTCAGAGCCCTCCATTACGCCCCCGGCTTCCCCACCATGCGCAAGCTTTTCCATGAGATTCGAGACACCTCTCAGCTGCCCCGAAACCAGTTCCTGACTTTCTTGGACCCGCTTTTGCCAATACTGATTGTTTTGCTTGTTACTTACCATACACTTAACTGCAACTAAGAGTTCTCGAGATTGAATACAATGACCGATCCCCCCACTGCCTGGCAGGACACTAACTTCATTCCCTTCTAATTCTACCAGCGAAACCAAATTCCAAATTGCTTTCCTGGTCTGATTGGAGTTTCTTCCCCAGCAAAGTCTAGTTTTACTACAATTGTTACAAACCTGGTCAGTAATTTTACTAACCATATTCTCCTCACGCAAGTAAGCTATCCGGCCTTCACTGGCAAGTTGATCAAAAGTTTCCGCTAACTCTTCGAAAACTTTCGCAAACCGGTTTAGACGCCGGTTTGTGGCTTTTGTTTCGGCATCAACTTTCGGAGAGGTTTGGTTTGCCGAAGTCTGTTCTTCTGGTAACAGTAGCGTCAGTGGCGGCATCACAAAATAGATTAAGGCTGCCAATAAAGTTTCAAGCATCGTCAGAAGCAATTTTTCCGGTGTAGTAACATACACTGACCAAAAGATATTACTTAATAACAAGCCCAAGGGTGCCCCAAAACGTCCGAAGCGGGAGAATACTCCTGCCATTAAGCCACTAAAGGCATAAATTCCAACTGTGACAGGGAAATTCCCACCTCCCGCAATGCCCGGAAGTAGACCAACTAAGATACCACTTACTGCCCCTACGCCAATCCCACCACCACGTACAGCGAGCAGAATGACTAACCTACTGAACATCCCCAAAAGGGTAATTCCCGCTATTTCTAGTCCTCTAAGCCCACTTAAAGCAGCTAGGATTAGCACACCTAAGCACAGCTTGCGCTCAAGGGAGTATGTCTGGAGAGCGCCATCCCAGCCTGTCTCTAGACCCTTTCTAGCGGTATAGGTTATGATTCCCGCAAAAAGCGCCTCTACAAAGACGACGATATAATTATAAAACAAAGGGTTACTTACACTAACTGCTAACGTCTTAACAATAATCGTGGTGGCAAAAACCAAAACCGGGAGGCTAAAGGTACCTTTACCTTCCTCAATTTTGACAACCTTTAAGACAATCCAGACAAAAATTAGATTAGCCAGCCCTCCCCATAGAACAGGGCCTTGGGCCGCAGAGAATAGCCCGATACTGACTCCTAGCACACCGGCTAAAATAAAGCTTGGGAAAACAGTATAGATAGCCGCTATACAGGCAGGTGCAAAAGGATGCAATTCCTGCAAGAGCATAGCTCTGCCAAACAGGAAGCCAATTATGACTACTAGTAAATGACGCCTAGTTAAGTTTACTCTTAGCTGCTTCCAAACAAGAGCCAACACCCGTTGTAGTGCACTCAATACACGATCCCAGGAAACAGTGCTTTTTCCTTGATCAGTCCTGGGTGGCAAAGTGGTTCCCCGGTATGGATATATCTCAGATTGATCCATGTGCTATAATTCACCCCCAGCCTTATTTACTAGGATAATTATAGTACAAGCCCCCTGGAAATTTATGTCACTATAGCTGGCTACGCGAGATTTTCTTTCGACAGAATGTACTGGAATTTACCACAGCTTTTAACTGGCATTAGTTCCTGAAGAATAAAGTAAGGCCCAGAGCAAATCAGTTTCACTCACTAGCATTTCTGGCATAGCTAACTGCTCCATAACTCTTTTAATGATAGTGACACCCGCAAGTATAATATCAGCCCGAGCAGGTTGCAAACCCGGAATCGCTCGACGTTCCGCCAGTGTTGAAAGTGACAAGCGGTGATGCCATGCCATTACAGCTTGGAAAGTAATGCTACTCCCGTGGATTTGCTGTCGGTCATATACTAACATTTCTTGTTGCATCGCTGCTAGAGTCGTAGCAGTTCCGCCGGTACCAATCAGATGCCGAGGTTTGACCGTAGCAACTCTGGTTAATACTGGTTCCAGCAATTGGCCTATTTCAGCTTCCTGTAAGCCTGCTTCTGTGGCTCGTACTGCACCTAACGGAAAACTTACCACTTCAATGCTTCCATCGGACGAAGACCAAATAAATTCAGTGCTTCCCCCACCCACATCAAA
>CAZKEO010000407.1:0-2602 GCA_964551785.1 uncultured Eubacteriales bacterium
GCGGTATGTGCTGTATAGGCATCCTTGATCAGAGCTGGCAAAGCTGTATCCTTAAAATTAGCCTGCAATAAATTACATTTGATAAACTGGTTACAGCGTGATAGTTCAGCTCCCTGCAGGTTAGCCCTTTGAAAATTCACCTCTTCGAAAATAGCCCCTGCGAGGTTGCAATTGCTTAGATTGGTATTTCATAAATTAACCTCATTAAATTTTGACAGAGAAAGGTTATAGCCTGCCAAGTTTCGAAAACTTAAATCACAATCACTGAATTCCAAAGAAATTTGAGGTAGGCTACGTTCTCGACCTTCTATTTTAACAACTGGCTTGTTCCTCCAGGCATTAAAGTCAGCAACATTCTGAAAAGCTGCCAAAGCTGTTGGACCACTTATGTACATCGAAAGATGTGATTTATGTAGTCTGGTTGTCAAGCCATTTAGTTCACAGGTTAGCCAATAGTCGGTGGCATAGGTTAAGTTATTAAGTTGTTCAAAGCTAAATAGCATTTGTTAATCACCTCTAACCATACCAGCAGCATTGATTCATTATATCATTACGTCGACGCAAAAAAAATACCAGTAAAAGTTTACTTGCTGAAGGCAAACTTTTTGACTGATAAACAAATACACCAATCCATACACTGACATAGAGGTTCAGAGGTTACAGGAGAGTAACAATAATTGATAGTGCAATTATCATACCAGAATGTTAACCTGCTGTAGACCCCCACCCCTCTTGCTATCCTCGCTAAAGCTTCCGAAATCTGGGACAGAACTGTTGCAGAGTTGCAGTACCCTTTTAAGCTTTTTTCTGGTTAACATGTTAGCTATCTACTCTTTATCACCTAGCCATTGCTCGGCGCATTGTTTTGCTATTGCAACAAGTTGCTGCAAATTTACAACAAAACATAAAAGGACTCTTCTAAAAGTGATACTAGAAGAGTCTTTGAAAAATTATAATTTTTATAATTGCACACTGTTGAGGATTAGATTGCCAACTTTGTGATTTTTTTACTTTCCGGTTTCAAGTTGAAAATTCCAAAGGGTCTTCCTAATGGTAACACTTCTTTACCAAAATGAATATTGATTACAGTTGCACCTGAACCATAGAAGGATAACACCGAAATAATTAGTTCTGAGTAGGCTGCTAAAGCATGTGTTGCTTCTTCCGCGATTCCTAAAGTGCTGAGTGCGAGTC
Source organism: uncultured Eubacteriales bacterium (assembly GCA_964551785.1). Classification (GTDB taxonomy): domain Bacteria; phylum Bacillota; order Carboxydocellales; family JAJZTU01; genus CAZKEO01. The sequence goes on from CAZKEO010000407.1 coordinate 1,195, forward strand.
CTAAAAAGAGAAAATCGATACATACAAAGATCCAAAATAAAACTTTGTTGGTTTCAAGTGCAGCTACTGTCATGAACAATGTGAAAACTAAGTAACCAAAAAAAGCAACGGCAAGCTGTTTAGTATCAACAGCAGTCGCTAGGGCTGTTCCGAAAACTCCCATTTTCATTAACCAGGAAGTGGCTACTCCTAGCCAAAACAGGCCATATGCTCCAAATGCGGTGGTACCAAAGATGTTCATTCGCTTGGAATCGCTTGCACATGCAAACAGTTGGGCAAAAGAACCTAAAAAGATTGCCCAGGGGATGACATAAGACACCCCACTTGTAAAGCCAAGTTTTTGGGAAGATGCAACTAAGGTGACCATTGCCAGGCCAAATAAACCTAATGCTCCTGGTTCTGCTACTGTATTCAAGCCGTGGTCTTGAGAACTCATAATAACCTCCTTATTATTTTTTTGGTGCTTGTGTGTAATTTCACCAATTTAATTATATCAACTGTTTTTGAAAAAACAATACATTTTGAAAATTTTTCCCATTAAGTATCATATTTGTTTAGGCTTTCCTATTCTAATTTTTGAATCCCATCATAGGTTAGGATGGTTTTGTACAAGTCTGGCCTACGGTCGCGAAAAATTCCCCACTCACTTCTCTGCAGGGCAATTTGCGCTAAATTAAGTTCTGCCACCAGCACCGTTTCGGTACTGCGATCTGCTTCCCTAATCAGCTCTCCCTGGGGACCGGCAATAAAGGAAGATCCGTAAAAGGTTATCACTGAATCCTCGATTTTTTCACAGCCAATCCGATTGGAGGCCACCACTGGGATTAAATTAGCAGCTGCATGTCCCTGCATACACCTTTGCCAATGGTCTTTCGAATCAATTCCGGCATCTTCTGGCTCTGAGCCAATGGCTGTGGGGTAAAATAAAATTTCAGCCCCTAGTAACGTCATACAGCGAGCAGCTTCCGGATACCACTGATCCCAACAGATTCCTACCCCAATGGTAGCATATTGTGTTTGCCAAACTTGAAAACCAGTGTCACCCGGGTTAAAATAAAACTTCTCCTCATAACCAGGTCCATCCGGAATATGACTCTTGCGATAACGACCTAAAACTGTGCCATCTGCATCAATAACAGCCACAGAATTATATCTGGCGTTGTTTTTCCGCTCATAAAAACTAATCGGCAATACCACCGCTAGTTCACGAGCAATCTTTTGAAAATGGTTAATCGCACGATTCTTTTCCAACTCAGTTGCCAAAAGATAAAACTCGGCCTTTTCTTTTTGGCAAAAATAGAGGGTCTCGAACAATTCCTGGAGTAAAATAATTTGAGCACCTTGGGCAGCAGCCTGGCGCACTAATTGCTCGGCTTTCCTGATATTATCTTCTACGTTATCACTACAA
>CAZKEO010000408.1:0-2598 GCA_964551785.1 uncultured Eubacteriales bacterium
GGGTGTCTTTAACAACCTCACTCACCGAACTTAAGACACCTAAGGAGATCATGTCTTTGTTGGTGTACAGAAAGCCTCCGCCAAACAGGTTTGCGGAAGGGGTTCCGGCAAATAACCAGGCTGTGCCTTCATTTTCCCGGCACTGAAAACGGTCGGCGATAACTTGAGCAGGTAATTTAATCAGTTCCTTGACACCTACCGCCACTTGATGGGGTTTAATTTCTCCCAGGTAGCCCAACTTTTGCGCCAGCAGGGAGTTCACTCCATCTGCCAAAATAGTGATAGGAGCATCGAGTTCATCTTCACCGGCAATGACCCCAGATACTTTGCCATCCCGGACAAGCAAATCGTCAATCCTGATTCCGTAAATGATTTCCGCTCCGGCTGCTTCTGCTTTATCTGCCAGCCATTGGTCAAAGACGCCCCGCAATACGGAATAGGAGTCGCTGCCCTGTACCCCTAACTTGGTGGAATAATAGTCCAGGGTTACACTGCTGTCCTCTGTCATCATGCTGATCTTTTCCCGGGTAATCTTGCGCTCAATCGGAGCTTCCTGGGCAAAGTTGGGCATGATCTTTTCCAGGCTGTGGCTATAAATACGCCCTCCGGTCATGTTTTTGCTGCCAGCGTAATTTCCTCGCTCCACGATTAACACCTGCAGTCCCTGTTTGGCTAACAGATAGCCTGCTACGCTGCCCGCAATCCCGGCACCGACAATGATGGCATCAAACATTGGTTCTGACATCCCATCATCTCCCTAAGTTTATTTTCCCGTTGCTACCAATCCCTACTTACTTTATTCTAAATGCTATTATTTATTATGTAACATTGCAGTCAAAGCAGGCAACACTTTGTAAAGGTCTCCGACTATCCCATAATCCGCTTGTTTAAAAATGGGTGCGTTAATGTCGCTGTTGATAGCTATAATTGTACGGGCCGGACTCACACCGACGGTGTGCTGTATCTGTCCGGAAATACCAATCCCAATATATACCTCGGGTTTTAGAATTACCCCGGATACCCCTATAGAACGGGTTGTATCCAGCCATTTTTCTTCTTCTGCGATAGGGCGGGTGCAGCCGACCTCAGCACCAATAGCCGCCGCCAGTTCTTCCGCCAGTTGCAGATCTTCCTGGGCAGCAAATCCACGTCCTACCGCTACGATTTTCTTGGCAGCCCGGATGTTAGCTGTTTTGCCCGATTTGGCCCGCTTTTCTAGACATTTGATTTCGAAGCCTGGGGTGGTAAAGGGAACATCTACCACAGATCCGGCACCTGATGTTTCCGAAGCTTCGAAAACTCCGGCTCCTACACAAACTACTACCGTTTCACCGGTAGCACGCTCAGTGCGGAAGGCAGCTCCTCCATAAACCATGCGTTTTGTCATGATGATGCCACCATCAATAGTGATTTCAGTTGCATCGGTCAGGACGCTGGTTCCCAGCTCAGCGGCCAGGGTTGCTGCTACTAGGCGTCCTTTTTTGCTGGCCTCCACAATTACCAGATTGGGTCTTTCGTTCTTGACCAGGTTTACTATTGAAGGGAAGTAGTGTTCTAGGATACGATCGCTGTTAAGTTCACCTAAGTAATAAATTGTATCGGCACCACTAGCTTGGGCTTTGTCACCAGCCCAGATTAAGCCTGTCTTTTCACCCAATAGTGCGGCACCATAACACAGTTCCGTCATAGCTTCAATTTTCTCGGCTATTACAAATACTTTTGCTAATTTGCTCACTTCATGCACCCCCTAAGTTACATTACTTTGCGAAGATGGTCGAATAGTGCGGCAATGTTTTCTTCACTATCGCCTTCAAAAATAATCTTCTTGCGATCTGCCTGTGGCGGGGCAAGGGTGCTAATAATTTCGATGCTACTGGTGTTGGTTATTTCCACATCAGCAGCGCCCCACAAGGTCACTGGCTTTTTGCTAGCGGCTAAAACGTCTTTCAAACCGGGGATGCGAGCCTTATTTATATCTGAAGTTACTGATAGAACCGCCGGGAGCGGAACTTCTAAAACCTCAATCTCTTTTTCCAGGGTTCTTTCAACCACCAGATTACCATCCTTACTGGTAATCTTGCTGACTGCATTGAGGTTGACATATCCTAACAGCTGCCCTAAAATCGGCCCAACCTGTTGGGAATAGATGTCGCCGGAACCTTCGCCGCATAAAACCAAATCTACATTCCCGATTTTCCGAATAGCAGCGGCCAGGTTCTTTGCTGTAGCATAGCTGTCCACTGACTCTAGGGAGTCAACCATCACGCCAAACATTTGGCTAGCACCACGCGATAAGATGGCCTTTTGTAGTTTGGAATTTTTGAGATTACTAGTTCCCATTGTTAGTATAATGGTCTCACTGTCACCATTTGCTTCTTCTAACTGGACCCCGGCTTCAACCGCATTTAAATCATACTGTCCAACTTTTAATTCGGCTTTTTCGAAAGATAAAGTGTTGTCAGATTCGATTACGATATCCTGTTCTTCAGGAACAACCTTAACACATGCGACGATTTTCACCTTATATCACCTCACTTAATATTTAGTAGATTCTCGGAAACTCTCAAACCAGTTGTATCAACTGGTTTTTTGTCTGGG
>CAZKEO010000409.1:0-2592 GCA_964551785.1 uncultured Eubacteriales bacterium
TTTACTAGTCGCGGTGAAGATGTTACCAGGCACTGCAAAGACATCCCTACCTTGTTCCAAGGCACTATCAACAGTAATTAAGGAGCCACTCTTCTCCTCCGCCTCAATCACCACTACTCCTAGAGAGAGACCGCTAATTATCCTGTTGCGGATAGGAAAATTCCAAGGTGAAGCAGGTGTCCCCACTGGATATTCACTTAATAACACTCCTTGTTCGACTATCGCTTCCATAAGTTTACGGTTTTCACGAGGATAGACTATGTCTAGTCCACAACCTAGTACTGCCGCAGTGTAGCCCGTTGCCAAGGCACCTCGATGTGCAGTTGCATCAATTCCTCTAGCTAAACCACTAATAATAATAATACCGCGTTCCGCCAAATCTTTGGCCAGCTTGTCTGCTATCACTTGACCGTAACTACTAGCCTTGCGCGCTCCCACAATGGCTACTGCTTCCTTTTTTAATATCTCAGTGTTTCCCTTCAAATAGAGCATTGGGGGTGGATCAAAAATATGGCTGAGGTTGACTGGATAGTCTGCCTCCCCTGGGCATAAGATGCAGATTCCCATTTGCTGTAAACGCTCCCAATACTGTTCTACGTCAAGGGCTTTTCTTTTAGCCTGAAAAGACTGTAGCTCGATACTATTCCATCCGGCCAACTGATTAAGACATGCAGGCGATGCTTCCCAAGCTTCCCTAGGATTGTGAAATGCTCGACGCAATAAGGAAAACTTTTTATTGGCTGAACAAGTCCAGTGCAAAGCAGCTAAATATTTTTTTTCTTCTTGCTGTAATCCCATTATATTTCTCCTATCCCTAGAATACATAAGAATTCTAGGTCTCGATATCCATTTCCTGCCAAATATATTGGGTTTACTTAGAGTATTTTTTTAGCATTACGTTCACCATTAAAGGAAAATAGGACGTTTTTACCCTCAATAATAGTTTCTAAATAGACCGGCCGTCCCCAAAGCCTATAAACATAGGGTAGCGTTCTCTCGAGATAACGGATATCTAATTCGATACCTTCATAGCTATGCTTGAGGTATAATTCACCACTGTGCTTATAGTTGCCGTTAGTTACCAGTAAGGATGGGAAGCCACCATTTACCAAGTTAGCTACCAAAGAAGCTCTCACCTTTTCCCAATCTTTCTCAACTATTTGCCACTGATGGCCCACTTTCTTATACAAATATAAATCCAATTCCTCAATCAACTCTTTGGTGAGATAGTTGCGCAGAAAGGAAATATCACTCTCGGTTGCTCTTACTTCAAATATTTTCTGTAAGCCCTCGCCCCCGACTCGCCCGTATTTCTCTTTTTCTTCAGAGGTGGGGGTATTCCATCTTTTTTCGATATCTTCCCAGATTTTCATCCCCAAAAAGTATGGATTAAGCCCAGTTCGTGAAGGCTGGACAACACCGGCATGCATTTTGGCAAATTCGATAGCTTCATCTTCTGCTAAGTTTAATTCACGGATGATTCGAGCATGCCACAAGGAAGCCCAGCCTTCATTCATTATTTTTGTTTCGATTTGGGGCCAAAAATACAGCATTTCATCTCTCATGATAGAGATCACTTCTCTTTCCCAGTCTGCTAATTCTGGCGCATTTTCCATAATAAAAAGCAGCAGGTCTTTTTCTGGTTCAGCTGGAAAAGTGACCGCTGGGTCTAGTTCTTCGGCATCTTCAACACTAGCAGGTGTAACCGGTTCCTTGGCTAAAGACCAGAGATCCTCATAGCCGCTATCTGGTGTTGATATTACTTCTTTTTTTGCTTTGTGTTTTGGTTTATTGGTTCGATAGGGATCGATATGTTCCTGGATCGCGAGCACCGCATCTACAAAGGCTTCCACTTTATTTTTGCCATACTTCAGCTCAAAGTCCGCCATCCTGGACGCGGCAGCAGCCATACTATTAACCATGTTACGATTAGTTGTTGCAAAGCGTGTATTATTTTTGAAAAAATCACAATGAGCAAAGACGTGAGCGATTACCAGTTTATTTTGAATTAGGCTGTTTCCTTCTAAAAGAAAAGCATAGCAAGGGTCAGAATTGATTACTAGTTCATAGATTCGACTTAAATTATAATCATAGGAGGTTTTCATCCGATGAAAAGCCTTCCCAAAACTCCAGTGGGTATATCTGGTCGGCATGCCGTAGGCTCCGAATGTATATAAAATGTTAGCAGGACAGATTTCAAAGCGCATCTCAAAGAAGTCCAACCCAAAACCACTGGCTAAGGTTGAGATCTCATCGACTGCTTGAGAAAGTAACATGTATTCTTTATCCATTTCGTACCTCCTCGGTTACTACTGTGCCATTTCTTGCTGCTTGCTAAAAAAAGTCCGTAGGGCTGAGTAGACATCTGTCTTATCTCGGATGGTTACATGGGTAAACTTAGGGGCTTTAATCTTCTTATAAACTGACATTAGGGTACTATGGCGGTAATAGGGGCCAACGATCTCCCCATAACCGAAACTATTACAAAGCTCTGCTAATTGAGTAACTAGTTCCCGACATAACTCGTTATCTAAAGCTAAGTTGTAACCATCTGAAAAGTGAAAAGGATAAATTTTATAATCAGCTGGATTA
>CAZKEO010000410.1:0-2586 GCA_964551785.1 uncultured Eubacteriales bacterium
ATTGTCTAAAGGTAATCACTACGTGAAGACCACTTCAACAATCCGACTCCAGGGTGATTCATCCACAGATACTCCGGCACCTGGCTCCCACCATTTCCAGGCTCGCTGTCCCTTTTGACTGTAGAACATCCCATTCAACGTCTTTCTTCATATTGGAAAACATTATGCACCATTAAGCCTGTAACCGTCAACTTTTCAGCAGCTTTTCAGCCTGCTGGCCGGTAACTCCTAGGACCTTCAGGATTTTATTACGTCCGGTCTGCCCGGAGATGATTTCTACCTGAGATTTTGCCACCCCAAAGAGTTTGGCAAAAAACTCAATACAAGCTTGATTAGCTTCCCCATCTACTGGTGGAGCTGTCAGCCTCACTTTTAAGGCATCTTCATACTCGCCTGCCAGTTGATTTTTGGAAGCCCGAGGTTGGACCCTGATCTTAAAAGTGACCCCCTCGACGGTCTCCTTAATATCTAACACTACTAGTCCTCCTGTTGTTCAGGATTATATCTGGGCTCCTTTAAGAGATCTTTTTTAACTGCTTCTCCGCTGAGTTCTTTAGGAACTGCTTTTAGAGCTTCTTTAGGGGCTTCTTTTTGGACTTCTTTAGCGAAGGCTCTACTGGCTTCCTTGGTAGATGCGCTTTGTTCTTTAGCAACCCATTGTTCTAAGGCCATCCCTTGTTCATAGATTGCTTCAGATGCAGCCGAGTTATGGTTTAATAATTCTAACTGGGACTGCAATAAGGAACGCATATTGAACTTAAAGACCTGGGCTTGTTTTTGGATTTCACCATATTCCCGGACAATGGTCTGGCCCCGCTCCTGGGCGGTTCTGATAATATCTAAGGCCTTATTCTCGGCTTCCCTGAGGATAATTTCTGCTTCCCGGCGAGAGCTATCCTGGAGGGCTTTGACCTCTTGTTCGACTGAGGCTCGCATATCTTCTGCTGTCTTTTGGGCTACAATCAAGGTGCTCTTTAAAGTATCTTCCAAACCCCGATAATGACCCATGTTATCTTCCTGGTGAGCGAGTTTGTCTTTTAAGGCTAGAAGCTCTCGGTAAAGTGTTTCGTAATCATTAACCACCAGTTCCATAAAGGCATCGACTTCTTCCTCGGCATAACCGCGGAATGCTTTTCTAAACTCCCGACCTCTCAAATCAATTGGTGCCATTACCATTGCTATCCCTCCGCTCAGGTTTATTTTAGAGATATCGCTGTAAGATCAAACTAATTCTACCTTTTTTAGTGTTGCTTCCAACCTGGACCACTTCAACTCTCCCCCGCCCTCGAATGGAAAGGATGTCCCCTTCCTGTATCAGGTGAGCAGGGTTAGCAACTGACTGCCAATTGAGCTTTACTTTTTCTGTGGTAATTTCTTTGGTCATTTGGGTGCGAGAGGTGCCAAAGCCTGCTGCTGCGATAGCATCAAGGCGAAGCGAGGCCACCGTGGTTTTAATTTCTTTATATTTGCCCTCAGGTAAAACTAGTTCTGTTCTCGGAATAATACGAGCTTGAATCGAGACCCGATGAATTTTAGTAAGCTGTAGTGCTAGATAATTGGCCAGTTCACGGTCAGCCAGGAGCTGAGCGCCAGTTTCCTGAACAATAATATCGCCCAGCTTTTCCCTTTTTAAACCCAAACCCAAGACTGCACCTAGGTAGTCCCGATGGTTAACTTTCTGAAAACGAAAGTTGCCTTCCAGGAGTACACAGGCAATCTCATCATCAACTGCTTCTAGCTCTAAAAACTCTGGAAACAGCACTAAACGACGTCGTTCGGCCTGAGGATAACCTCCCGAAAAGAGGTACTCGCAAGCTGGCAAAAGTGACAGGGCTGTTTCGGCAATTTGTTGCTGAGCCGGGTCGAGAAAGTCAGTAACTTGAGTTTGAAAAGTTTTAGTAGAGACCCCGATTTTATCTAAAACTTTAGCCAGGAATACTTTGTCCTCCTGGCTCTTGCCTAATGCTAATATTTTTTCTCGTACTACCTTATCCATCCTCCACCAGACCTAAAATCCCATGCCTGGCACCATAGAGCCACCACCTAATACGACGCGCATAACAAAATCTTCGAGCAAGCCCAGTAAAAAAAATGCTACAATTGGCGAAATGTCAACCATCCCGATGGGAGGTATTACTCTACTAAGTGGTGCCAAGAGAGGTTCGGTAACCTGGTAGACAAATTTAATCAAGGGGTGGTAAGGGTCATGGTTAATCCATGATAAGAGGATCCTAGCTATCAGTATCCAACGATAGATTTGAAAGGCTTTCCCCACAAAGAAAACAAAAAAGGTCAATTGATTCACCTCTATATACATTTTAGACTTTACTTTTTGCCAGCACTCATTTCTTGGGAACGTTGGGTAGCAGCCATCACTGCCTGCATTAAGGTTGCCCTGATTTTACCCTCTTCCAAAGCATATAAGCCGGCAATCGTAGTACCGCCGGGGGTAGTTACCATATCTTTTAATTTGCCAGGATGCTCACCAGTTTCCAAGACCATTTTGGCCGCACCGAGCACTGTTTGGTCGGCTAAGGTGGTTCGAACCCCACGAGGTAAGCCTACCGTCACCCCAGCATCCCTTAA
>CAZKEO010000411.1:0-2581 GCA_964551785.1 uncultured Eubacteriales bacterium
AATTCTTGATTGTAGCGGGTTTTCCATCCCCCTAGCTGGATATCATTATAGTCTTCTCCTTCTCCTTGCACTAACTTGACCTGAAGATACTCTGGGACCCATAGATATAGTAACAGCAGCCCAATAATACTAATCCCAAAGCCCAAGTAAATCACATAGAGTCCAGGTTCCCATTTAGCCTTCAGCGTTACCCAAGGATAATAGCCTTCAAATTTAAGCTTAGCAGCTTGGTCAAAAGTAGCGGTTCGGCCCATTGGTAATACCCCGTTAAATATCTGGTCGTTTCGGCCATTTTCCCCTTTATCCACTCGCACTCGGATAGCTGGTTGGTCAGGTCTATAAGCTTGCTCATGTTGCTTACCAGCTAAACTTAGATTCGGGATAAACTCAAGCTCTAACCGGTAGGGTGTTCCATCTAAGTTCAAATTCCCCATGTATTTTTCGGAAGTTGTATTATTAACAGTGTTTAATCCAACCGAGATGGGGAACTCCTTTTGGTCAATGATAAACTTGGTTTTCACATAATAGCCAAAGTTCTCAAAGTAGATGTTCCAAAGGCTAAAGGCTAGTGGTTGGCCAGGAGCGACATCCTGACGGTTCTCTTGGTGCCCATCAATTTGAAGCTGAAGGTCAGCACTGGCAAAAACGCCGTTGGCTTTATATTTGGGTTTTACCTGATGCAGATAAAGCGCAAAATTACCATCGTTTTTAATGTTTAAGGGGCTAGTTTGAACAAACCTATACGCCTCCAAGCGGTCTTCGAATAGTTCCCCTGGAACTAAACCAATTCGCCCAGTGAAGGAGCAGGCCAATTCAACTAATGTACCTAAACAGATGGCTAATAAGCCAATATGAAAGATCACAGATCCCCATACCCCAAAGCTATGTTTGGCAAAGATTACTTCCATTGCACTGTTATGCTGACAGTGCAAGCGGTACCTCTTAAGGAGGTCAATGATTTGCTGCATAGCTATTGCACTCTTCAAATTTGGGCAGGTACCAATCTTTTTAAAATTTAAATTAAGCACTTTTTTTCGCTGCAGTTGACGGGTAAATTGTTTAACCGTACAAAACAGCAAGTTGAAAACTAGGACAATTACTACTGTAATAAAGATCCCTGACCTGTAAAACTCTACAGGGTATTGATACTTAGCAAGTACCCAAGGATTTACACCTATCAGCAATAAAAGAAATGTGCCGATCAGCAGGTATAGGCTTAATCTAGGAGATGATATAAAGCTAAGCATTTTTTTGAACATCTGCTCAAACACATCCCGATTTTTATTTTCATAAGTTAGAAGAAAGTGTTTCGTCTTACGACGAAACACTTTCGATTAGCTACAACCAGGAGTTAGACTACCACAACTAGTGCCACTATGTTGACCAGACCATTGTTCTGGTGGCTTGTTGGCAGTGGTCGGGATATCCCCCATGTATGACCCATCCTTATACGGTCTAGGGTCAGTTGAACCAAATAAAGCTTGCCCTCCACCATTAGCATCAGTGTGGTTCCAGCCATGAGGTAAGCCACCATGACAGTTGGAACAATTATTCTGCTTGCCGGAAGCGTGTTTGGTAGCATGCCCATTGTAACCTTGGCTACCACCGCTAAACTGGGAACGTACAGTGGCACTTCCTGAATTGCCACCACTATAGTAAAAAGCGTAATCATGACAATCAAAACACAAATCACCTGAGGTCATAGACGCAGTTTGGGTTGGTGTCCAAGGCTTCTTCAAGATAAACCTGGTAGCGGAACCATGTGGACCCTTGGCCCCTGTTGCAGGCATATGGCAGTCAGTACATTTCATAATGCTGGTTGCTGTCCAACCATTCACAAATAAGCCGTAATAATAAGTAGAACCTGAGGTAAAGGTAGGCATTTGACTAGTGCCCTCTACTACATGTCGTGCTTTATTACTCGGGTTAAACTCTTTGGCTACATCAGTCTGGGCAAAGGCACCAGGTGCATAGCCTGAGGCCGAGGATGGTGTTGTCGCTGGCTGGGTGCTGGAATATTTACTGTGACACTTGTAACACATATAAGCCTGCTGAGTATTTGTGGTAGCATCTAAAAATACCGAGGTTGCTGTTGCTGTATTCCAACTGCTCCAGGCAGTCGTACTAAACTTAACGCCTGAAACATTACCCAGCGGATTAACCTGAGCCGTTCCTGGTTTCGCTGTATGTGGGTCATGGCAATCATAACATTCAGCATGGCGGGTAGCGCTTGTAATGTTCTCTGTATTACTGTGGTTAGCACTATTATATAGAGTCGGGTGCCGATAGGTTTGGGTCAATGGAGTTTTAACATCCTTTGCATCCGCTCCAACCAATCCGCCTGTTTTATGACACCGTATACAGACACCATCAAGTGTATCAGTATCTTCCCGGTCTCTGACCAACCAAGGATAATTAGCGGCATGCGGTTCATGACACGCATCACACTGATTGAGGTTATTGGTAATGTTATTGGCATTTATATAATGACCAGAATCTAGATAAGACATGGTAGGGCCATTTTTGTTCCACTTGCCACCATTAGTGGTAAAACCAGGGTCTACAATGTTAAACTTATAGG
>CAZKEO010000412.1:0-2580 GCA_964551785.1 uncultured Eubacteriales bacterium
TTGGCTTAAGGCAGGAAATCCCGATGGGTTCTTCGGCCAACATCTCTGTGGCTTACCGCAAAAAAGATTTGCCGTTTACAGTTGACACCTTTGGCTTTGTCATTCCAGCAGTGGAAAAAAGAAAAATCAATGCAGTTACCTATTCCTCGATCAAGTGGGATTTCCGTGTGCCAGATGACCAGCATGTCTTGATTCGGACCTTTGTAGGTGGTAGCAAAAATCAGGAATTAGCACTGTTAGATGATAATGAGATGCAGAAACTAGTAATGCAGGAATTTAACGTAACGCTTGGCATTAAGGCTGATCCGGTCATGTTTAAAGTGCACCGCTGGATCAAAGGCCGTCCCCAGTATACCATGGGCCATTTGGATCGGGTTGCGGCTATTGACGCTAGACTAGATGAGTCTCCCGGCCTCTATGTGGCAGGTGCTTCCTACCGGGGCATCGGGGTGCCAGACTGTGTGGCTGATGGGGTTAAAAATGCCGAGAAAGCACTCGAATACTTAGGCGTATAAAGCTCAGCACAAAAACGCAAGGTAGCTGCTCACGCTTATTTCTCAAGGTATCTCTAGGCAATTTCTAAGGCTGGCTTACGCCAGCCTTTTTAATATGGTACAATTAATAAAATTAGCAGTTGTAGGAGGATTATCATGGCCAAGTTACCCAGCAAAGAAAACAAGGAAAGCTATGTACAAGACTTGTTTAATTCAATCGCAGGTAAATATGACCTAGTGAATACTCTACTCTCACTAGGGATGGATAAATCATGGCGGAAGTTAACTGTCAAAAGGTCTGAACTTCAGCCAGGCGGAAAAGGGCTGGATGTTTGTTGTGGCACGGGGATGTTAGCCATGGAGCTCACAGAAGCAGCAGGTAAAGCGGGTCAGGTGATTGGCTTGGACTTTTCGGAAAGTATGCTGGCAGTAGCAAAGCAAAATTTGCAAACCTTTCCGCTCCGTGACAGATTGGAATTAATACAGGGTAATGCCATGGCACTACCCTTTGCAGATAGTTCGTTTGATTGTGTTACGGTTGGTTGGGGACTTCGTAATGTCCCAGACATCCAGGGTGCTTTGCGGGAGATGGTCAGGGTAGTCAAACCAGGTGGTAAGGTCGTCTCCTTAGATATGGCTAAGCCCAGCGCTCCAGTGTTTAAACAAGTGTATTGGTTATATTTCGAAAAGCTAGTACCCATCATGGGCAAAATTTGGGCAGGTAAAAAAAGTGCCTACAGTTATCTACATGATTCTACCAAAGTATTTCCGCACCAGGCAGAGCTAGCTAAAATTTTTGCTGGTACTGGCTTGGTCGAAACTAAATATCAAGATTTATGTGGTGGTGTAGTGGCGGTGGTAGAAGGCCGCAAACCAATTCTCCACTAATCACTCTCAGGCTTAACTGTACTGCAAGAGTACAGTCTAAGGCGTTAATTGCCGGCGCAATTGGACGAGCTCCTCAGGGAGGGGTGCATCAAAGGACATTGCTTGACCAGTAGTAGGATGAGTAAGCCCTAAACGAAAAGCGTGAAGAGCCTGGCGACTGATTAGGGCTTGCTGTTTTGCTCCATAGAGGTAATCCCCCCAAAGCGGATGGCCCAAGTGGCTTAAATGTACTCTGATCTGATGAGTCCGCCCAGTTTCTAGGCGAAGCATCAGGAGAGTAGCAGCTTTTAGATGGGCTGCTACCTGTAAATGAGTTACGGCAGGTTCCCCTTTGGGTGTGACAATTCGTTTAGTCGCATGACCATTTAAACGGCCAATGGGTAAATCGATTGTTAATTCAGTTGCGTCGATTAGACCTTCTACGATAGCCAGATATTCCCGTTGGATTAAATGGTTCCGCAATTGGAGATCTAACTGCCCGTGGGCTCGTTGGTTTTTAGCAAAGATGATCAAACCTGAGGTATTAAGGTCGAGACGATGGACGGGTCGTACTTTGGTTGCCAGTCCTTGCTGCTGTAGGTGATAAGCTACCCCATGTGCCAGAGTTCCTGTTTGACCTGGTTGTGTGGGATGGACTGCCAGGCCCGCCGGTTTATCTAAAATCAAAAGGTCAGCATCCTCATAAACTACCTGAAGCGCAATGGCTTCCGGTTCTAAATTTTCGGTTTCCGCAAAAGCAATTTTTGCCTTGAGCAGATCACCAGTTTTAACTATCCGCTTTAAAAAAGCCGGCTTGTTATTAATTAAAATTCCCTTGTTGCGGGTCAATTTTTGCAGCATCCGTCTGGAGATACCCATGGGGCCGGTCAGGATAGCTTGGACAGTCTGGCCTGCGCAACTCTCGGTGACAGTGTATTCTAACCAACGTGCGTGTTTAGAAGCAGAACCCATAGCTTAATCACCTCTTATCGAATCTTTTTTCAGGGAGGAAGCAGACAGATGCTTAAAAAAATATTGCGCTATACTTATTTGCTTTGGGATGACAACGAAGATAGTAGCACGCTGTGGCGTAAATTCGCTTTTAGTAAGCCTGTAGCTCCGGTAAGTGGGGCCAACATGAGTATGTTGAGTTCAGAGCAGGATGGTCAAGAACGGCATTTATTAATCCATAAGAATACCGTAACCCTAATCGAAGTTT
>CAZKEO010000413.1:0-2579 GCA_964551785.1 uncultured Eubacteriales bacterium
GTAGGATACTCGTCTCCATCTTTACTTTTGCTTTGTGCAAGGCTATATGAACCGCAATTTCGGCATTTTCAAAATCCCCTAGGTTGAAATACCTTTCCGCCTCCATTACATATTCAGCACCGCTGCCATGCCCGTTGGTCAGGGGGTAGTAATCGGGCAGAGCTTCTTTCAGATCATTGACATGCTCTTCCAGCTTACCGCTTTCGCGATAATACAGATATAATACAGAGGGTGACCCAAAGGTCCAGTTGGTCTTGGTATCGTAAATGGAGGTGGGACGGTTCAGCAGTTTCCAGGCTCTCCGGTGATGGTCCGACATCTTTTTCAGGTCGTTATAGGCAGTGAAACTGAGCAAAAGCTCAAATTCCCCTAAGAGCTGGTTGCGGAGGTCATTATTTAAACCTTCATCCCTTGCCATGTTACTGCTAAATTCTTGGCATACCGTTCCAAATAAGGCATGCTCGTGATGAATAAATAGGTGCAAAGCAAAGATCAGTAATGCATAATGGTGCCTGGCCTTAACCTCCTGGGGACATTCCGCCAGATACTTCTTAAGTAATTCTTTATTCTCACTTGTAAAGTTATTAGACCGGTCTTCTTCCAGCGCAACAAGGATACTGTCAAAATCCCTACACTCATAAAAATAATGCCTGGCAGCAAGATAGTCCCAGTTTTCAGGTACCACTGCGCCGCTTTTTGATAAAGGTTTTGCTTGTAGCTTGCCGCTTTTCTTGCCAGCACTTCTTGCAGGAAGCCCGTGAAGATGTTGTGCATTTGATAGGCGTTGGTCCTGTTGTCATATTTTACAAAAGCATTTTTGTTGGTTATCTCATTAAGAAACTCACCCGTATTTTCTTGACCCCACATGTGGACAGCTTGTTCCTGGGTAAAGCTGTTAAAAATACACATGGTGAGCATAAACTCTTTTATTTCCTCCGAAAGCAGTGAATATACCGCCTTTTCCAGAATCTTATAGATGTTTTTTGCCGGTGTATAGTTACCCTCCGTAATTAATTCCAGCATAAACAAGTACAGCGCGCTGATCCACCCCTCTGTAACAGAGTACAGCTCGTCTGCTTCTATCTCTTTAAGGTTGATGCCGCACGCCTTATAATATCCTGCGATTTCCTCCGGCCTAAGCTCCAGCATTTCTTTAGTTATATGCAGCAAATAGCCTTTAAGGGCAAGCTCTTCCAGTCTTTGAAATTTTGTATAACGCGCAGTCAGGACGATATGCAGGTTCTCTACTTCGTTTTCCACCAGTAGCTCAATAAAGCTATTAACGACCAGACTATCTATCAGGTGGTAATCATCTATGACAAGCACGGTTTTGACGGGCAGCTCAAGCTCCTCAATTAGCTTCAAGGCTTCCTGCATTGATATGCCATCATCAGGAAACCCTAGCTGCACAAGGCTCTGGGAGCGGTCATCATCTAATTCGGCGAACAAACGGCCAAAGCCCCGCCAAAAACTGCTGATGGAGTTGTCATAAACCCTTTGCCACAGTACATTAGCCTCGGTCTGGTTCAGATACTCCCGTACAGCAGTAGTTTTTCCATAGCCCATGGGTGCTTCGACAATGGTAATTCGATGGTCAAAGATTTCGTCCATAGCTGCGGTAATACGCTCTGAAAAATACAGGCTTTTTGTATTGTATCGTTTAGCTGTTGACATAAGCGCACCCCCCTTATGGGCAAATTCCACTATATTTGATGATATCCGGACATTTTATGTTGTATTATTCTACATTTTTCATCTTTTACCTTCTCTGCTATCTGCTAGGAAATTCTACTAATCCCAAACCGGAAAAAATGCCTGTGGAAGCTCCGCACAACGGAGATGCCAGGAAATTTACATCTTCTGCATACCAGCCGGACAATATTGGCTGTAGCGGCTGCGAAAATTCGGCAAAAAACAAGTCCTCTACCCTGCTGTTTGAGCAGTATGTAGAGGACCGTAACAGATTATTTAATGCCGGAGTTTAGTTCAGTCTTGATTTTAATCTTGCAGGTACAACAACTGCAAGCACTAAAGCAACAATCGCGGCAGCCCACAAATACAGGCTGTAGTTGATTACCCCGGATTCATCCATTGAAATTTGAGAGTTCACAACAGCATTTTTTACTGCGGCAACCGGCTCGGAAACAGGCTTACTTTCTACTGCTACCGGTATTACAGGCAGCGAGAGAGACTGGTTAACTTGATAACCTGACTCATCAATTGCCTTAATACTGCCATCACCTGCAGGTACAATTGCCGACCACCAGCCTTTTTTGGCTGTCCGGCTTAGCTTCACACTGTCGGCACCCACACTGTAGTTAATGGCTACAGCATTGAACAGAGGCTTGATTTCCAGCTTATAATTACCGTCAGCCTGGACAGTCTTTTTAATCTCCATCAGCGGCAGGCTGTTGTCAATAGTTATGCTGTAAGTGCTCTGCCTTCTAATTCCCGCCTTATTAACTGCGAAAATCTCGATGGGATACGGCCCGTCAGCGGTACCAAAGGCCACCATAAAGGATACTTGCCAGACACCGTTTTTGCCCTGCTTCAGATCCAGTTTGCGGCCATCCGGCAAC
>CAZKEO010000414.1:0-2579 GCA_964551785.1 uncultured Eubacteriales bacterium
ACAGCCATGCTATTGCTAAGTGACAGTAATGAATTTGATCATGCGATAGTAAAGGTTGATAGTAAAGTACCACTTAAACCTGCTATTGATAAGATTGGTAAGATGCTGAATATGCGTCAGGGCATTAAAGATGGTTTTGAGGCCCAGAGCAATGATTATCTGATTGAACAACAGGGGAACAAAATTAGAATGATAACTGGAGTGTTTGGTGCCTTAGCCAGTATAGCCCTAATCGTGGGGGGAATAGGAATAATGAACGTTGTTTTAATGTCAGTAGCAGAAAGAACCCGGGAAATTGGTATACGCATAGCTGTTGGAGCAAACCGAAGAAATATTTTAAATCAGTTTCTAATGGAGTCGTTGGTTCTTGCCACACTTGGGGGTATTATCGGAATGCTTTTCGGGATGAGCGGAGCTGCGATTATATGTGCCTTATTGGGCCTGCCCGTTATATTATCTTTAAAGGTGATTATAGCAACCTTCTCGGTCTCTGCTGTTATTGGCATTGTATTTGGCATTCTTCCCGCCAGAAGGGCTGCTAAAATGAATCCTATTGATGCTTTGCGTTATGAATAAGCCGCCTGTAAATATACTTATTAAAGTATTTGTTATTATCTTATCTTGTAGATTTAAAAGAGGCCTGATATGAAGATTAATGATATGATCCTGGTAGCTGTGGAAGGACTATGGGCAAACAAATTACGTTCAGCATTGACCATGCTGGGAATGATAATCGGGGTAACAGTAGTAATACTTATTGTCACATTGGGGCTAAGTTTCATAAAGCAAACAACTGTAGCGGCTTTACAGATGGGAAGTAATTCTTTCACCCTTAGTGCCTCCACCAATGATATTGGCCAAAAAGGAACACTCACACTGGAAGAATGCGATTTTATTAAAAATTCCGTAGATAGTATTGAATTAATTGTTCCTCATAGATGGCCAGAGAATTTCCCGATTATTCAGGCAGGAACAAAAAAAATCACCTGGATCACAACCGGAGTTGGCGCAGATTATACCAAAATTAGCGGATTGAAGCTGGCTAGCGGGAAGTTTTTCAATCAGGTGGAAGCTGATATGGGCAAAAGGGTAGTCGTTATAAGCGATAAGTTGGCAGTACAGCTGTTTGGCCAAAGTATCAATCCTATAGGTAAAACGATAAATATCAATAGTACCCCATTTGTAGTTTGTGGCGTATCAAAACCAGAAGATCAGGTAATGGGTCTAAAACTTTGCAATAATTACATTCCGATAAAAGCCATATTGGAAATGGAGAATACTGATAAAGTTAATGATGTTGTGGTTCGGATCAAAGGAACGGAGTCACTGCAGGTGGCTATTAACAAAATTATTAAAATGCTGGAATTCAGGCAGGGCGTGAAAAATGGTTTTGTTGCTCAAACAAATCAACAGCTTATAGATCGGAGTAAGCATGAGCTCCTTTTAGTTACCGGGGTTTTTGGAGTTATTGCAGGTATATCCCTAGTAGTTGGAGGTATTAGCATTATGAATGTAATGATGTTGTCAGTAACGGAACGAACCAGGGAAATCGGTATACGTACTTCTGTAGGAGCAAGACGTCATGATATCTTACTGCAATTTTTAGTCGAAACAGCGTTAATAGCAGCAATGGGTGGAATGGTTGGAATGTTGTTGGGGAGTGGCTTAGGAGTGCTAATATGTTCTTTGTTACAAATGCCTATAATCATTTCCTACCAGGTGATTGTCAGCGCTTTTATGATATCTGTAGCTATAGGTTTGATATTTGGTATGTACCCGGCCAACCGAGCCGCAAAATTAGATCCGATTGAAGCACTTCGTTATGAGTAATAACAGCGTTATTAAATTGAACTCAAATTAACTAGATACTACAGTTATTGATATGCCTGAAGAGCCCTGGGTTAAATACATAAATATAAAAGGGACGGTTGATTGGTATGTTACCAAGCAACCGTCCCTTTTTTTGAGGTTATTAGTTTACAGCTTTATCAAAAACTTTTCTTTCCTTGAACTCTTCCTGTTTGCCTGCATTCCATTGATCAATAGGCCGGATGTAGCCCACGACCCGGGAGTACACTTCACAAGCCGTCTCTGTCCCTTCGGCTTCACAGATGGGACAACTGTATTTTTCCCCACTGAGATAACCATGGCTGGGGCAGATACTGAAGGTAGGTGTGATCGTAAAATAAGGCAGCTTAAACTGCTCGCACACCTTGCGGGTCAACTTCTTAACCGCTTCTATCGAGGATATGGACTCGCCCAGGAAAACGTGGAAGGTGGTTCCTCCCGTATATCGGGTCTGTAAATCATCCTGAATATTTAAGGCCTTAAAGAGATCATCGGTGTAGTGCACCGGCAATTGGGTGGAATTGGTATAATAAGGTTCGGCACCCTGTTTGCACTCGGATTCATTGGCAACTTTGATCTGCGGATAAGCCTCTTTATCCTTGCGGGCAATGCCATAGGATACTCCCTCAGCCGGGGTCGCTTCCAGATTATAAATGTTGCCGCTCTCCTCCTGGTATTCTACCAGCCGATCCCGCATGAAATCCATGACTTCCCGAGTAAACGCCAAGCCT
>CAZKEO010000415.1:0-2576 GCA_964551785.1 uncultured Eubacteriales bacterium
ACAATTTCTCGAAAAATAAAAACTCAGACCTATTATATAGGTCTGAGTTCTCGAAATTTGGTAGTGGTGGGGGACATGTTCTCCTGTACTTTCGTACAAGCACTAATTTGACACCCCATATGCTCACCGCGGGCCAAAGGTTAGGCTATAATTCAGCTGTTAGACTGCCAAAGTTCTGGCCAGCGAGCGGACAAAATCAATATCTAATAACTCTCCAGAGCCAGCCTGGCGGCTCAATTTGGCTTACGTTTTGCATGAAAACGGTTTGAGTTGTTTTTCCCGTTTGGAGCATTAATGTTGAAACATTTGTACCTGGGGTGGTCGGCAATTTTAATGGTAGTGTTTTAATAGAATAAGATACTTTCATGCCTGGATAGCCGAAGACCTGGATAGCTTGACTGACTTTTAGCTCACTTTGACTGTTCCAGGGAGTAGTAAGCTTTCCAAAACCCGTAGCCGGCGGCGTGATAGTATATGATTTAAACTGGGGTCGAATCTGGTCTAAAATCGCGGCATTTTTCTCTAGTGCACTTTGCAGGTTCTGATTAGCCTGCTCACTACCCAAGACGGCAGCAATCAGATAATGCTTTTCCGTTCCGTTTACTACCGGCGTGGCTGAGACAAAGCATCCTTTGGCCTTCACGCCAGAGCCGGTCTTAATCCCGACAATCCCATGTTTACCCAGCATCGAGTTCACATTGAACACCTTGCCGGCTACAGGAAGCACCGCTTGGGGCGTGGCAACAATTTCGCGAAAAGCCGGGTCCTGCATGGCTACCTGGGCAATTTTGATTTGATCAACGGCATTGCTCACAGTAGCCTCGTTGGCCCCGCTGGCATCGGCATAGTGAGTATTGGTCATACCAAGGGATTTAGCGGTTTCATTCATCTTGGCAACAAATGCTTGATCGCTCCCGGCAACCCAGCGGCCCAGTGTATTAGCAATATTGTTCCCGGATGGTAGCATCAACCCTTCCAGAAGTTGTTTCTCAGTCAGGCTCTCCCCGAGAGTAACCTTTACCAGGGAATAGTTGTTCTTTAGACCAAACTGGTAATCGGCAACATCCTGAGCAGTCATCTTCAAGCTAGGCCCATCCTCACCTGGTTGCAATGGATGGGCTTTTAGAACTAAATATGCAGTCATTATTTTGGTTACGCTGGCAATTGGAATCGGTGTCTGGTCTGAAGAAGAGGCTATTACCCCAGAGGTATCAGTGCCAACAGCGGATTCCCCTTGTTCTGAAAAGTTTACAGCAAGCTGGCCAGGCAACACCAGAGTTTCTGCTGATTTTGTGACCTCAGCTGTTGGAATTGGCTTAAAAAAGCGGCTGATACCTAATATGCCCAATCCAACAATTATGAGGCCTATAACCAGAATAGCAATTACTTGGGGATCAAAAGATTTAGACGGTCTCTGAGAATCTGACATTTTAGGCAAACCTCCTGCACTGCATTATAAAGTCCTTTAAGCTGGTCTGAAGGTAGTTTTTATGTGCGTTCCCCGGAATCCTGCCGGTAAATTGCACCACAAATCCCTGTTTTTATTATACCCACCCTATTTAAAGAAATTCTCAGATGTGGTCTTTTTTATTTACGGAAACCCAAACTCCTAACCTCACAACTGAACAACTACTAGTAATACGATAAAAGTTAATAATTTAGGGCCCCTAGCCCTTCATCTTGAATGCAAAAAGCCTGGGTTAAATAACCCAGGCACTTGTATATATGGTGGAGATGAGCCGTATGTGGTTTGTAGCCAAAATAAAGTGACTAAAATTACTCTAGTTAATTAAACCGGATTTCTGTAGCACCCTGCGGATTGTGACAGCCGTTTGCGCTCTTGTAGTATTGGCTCCTGGCATTAAGTAGTCATTATACCCGGTCACAATCTCATTTTTTATACAGGCTGCCACTGCTTCCTTCGCCCACACCGGTACCGCTCTGCTGTCAGCGAATTGCCCTAGGTGTTTGGTTATTTCCTCAGCCTCGAGCCTAATCTTGAGTTTCGTAAGATGCATAGCCCGGGCCAGCATCACCATTTCTTCCACTCTGGTAATTGCCTGATTGGGTCTAAAGCAACCATCATCGTATCCAGAAATTAATTTGTATTCATAAGCAATGTTCACAGCGTCCACGTACCACGCCTCAGACGGAACATCTGCAAAGCTATTCTGGCCTGATCCAGGTCTCATGAGCCCCAACGCTTTAACAAGAATCGCCGCAAATTCAGCCCTGGTGATCTCTCTTTCCGGTTCAAAAGTATTAGCAGTCACTCCGCTAATCACCAGCCTAGAGGCTAGATCATTGACAGCTGGCTGAGACCAATGTCCTGCTATATCAGCAAACTGCTTTGCATTCCCAATTACAGCATAAACACTATTGGTCAAACTATTGATTTTGGCAAAGTACTTTCCATTAAGCACAATGATGGTGGTTGGTACGTGTGAAAACGTACCATCTGCATTGAGCACTATTCCTGTGGTAATTTTGGAGGGATCTACCCCGTCCGGAATAGCTACTGTTCTCTCCACATAACCATTGAAGCTGTTCCCTCGTTCGTCGGTTAGCGGGAAGTA
>CAZKEO010000416.1:0-2571 GCA_964551785.1 uncultured Eubacteriales bacterium
TTTTGTAATCGGAGCAGGAACAAAGTTAAGATTCTGCACTGGGAATATAATGGTTTCTGGCTCTACTATAAACGGTTAGAGAAAGGCACATTCCAGTGGTTAAATACCGATGAGGATGTCCAAAGTATAGGCCAAAGAGAGCTAAGATGGCTCTTGGATGGTTTAGCCATGGACCAGCCAAAGGCCCACAAAAGGGTCTATGCGGACGGCGTAATTTAGTCCAAAAAGCCCACGATAAAATCAGCCTAAACCCGCATGAATACTAGGTTTTTCGGCATTTTTATGGTATAATTTAGTTATGGAAAATGAAGAAAAAATTAGCAAAGACAACTCAAAGAATATACAGGAAAGATGCCACGATCTCGAAGAGGAAGTCCTTGAACTGAAGGCCAAAATCAAGTGGTACGAGGAACAGTTCCGCCTGGCCAAAGAAAAGCAGTTCGGCAAATCCAGCGAGAAGACAGAAGGCTATGGTGAGCAGCTGGGCTTCTTTGATGAAGCAGAAAACGAAGCTAACCGCAAAGTTGCGGAGCCCACCCTGGAGGAAATCACCTACAGCCGTAAAAAGCGTGTCGGTAAACGTGACGAGGATTTATCCTCTTTGCCTGTAGAGACAATAGAATACGACTTACCTGAGGAAGAGAAGGCTTGTGCTCAGTGTGGAGAAAATATGCACACCATGAGTAAGGAGACTAGGCGGGAGTTTAAGATTATTCCTGCTCAGGTAACTGTGGTGGAGCATGTTAGATATATCTACTCCTGCCGAAACTGTGAGCAAAACGCTACTGAGGTTCCGGTGAAAAAAGCACAGATGCCTAATCCGGTTATACCTAACAGTGTGGCTTCTCCGTCAACCATAGCTTACATCATGGTACAAAAATATAGTATGGCTACTCCACTGTATCGTCTGGAACAGGACTTTAAGAACCAGGGTATCCCCATAAACCGCCAGAACATGGCGAACTGGATCATCAGGTCCGCAGACAACTGGCTAAGCCATACATATGAGGCTATGAGACAAGAGTTGCTGAAAAGGGATGTGCTGCATTCCGATGAAACCCCGGTTCAAGTGATCCGCCAGGCCGGCAAGAAAGCCACTAGCAACTCATATATGTGGTTGTATCGCAGCAGCCGGGGAGAAAAACCAGTGGTGCTTTACGAGTACCAGCCTACCAGGTCCAGTTCTAATCCCAAACGCTTTTTGGCTGGCTTCAAGGGCTACCTACATACAGATGGCTACAGCGGCTACCATAATTTATCGCCGGACATTAAGGTTGTTGGTTGCTGGGCTCATCTACGACGGAAGTTCGATGAAGCTCTAAAAGCTGTGGCCCCTGAGGAGAGGGTTGGGAGCATGGCAGTTGAGGGCCTAGAATATTGCAATCGCCTGTTCCATCTTGAAAAAGAGATGGCAGAGCTATCATCGCAAGAAAGATATAAGCAGCGTCTGGCAAAGAGCAAACCTCTTGCAGATGCCTTTTATGATTGGCTGAATTCCTTACACGTATTGCCGAAAAGTAGCTTAGGTAAGGCTGTTCACTATGCCCAGGAACAGAAGCCGTACCTGATGAATGTATATCTGGATGGCCGCTTAGAATTAAGCAATAACCGAGCTGAGCGAAGCATAAAACCCTTTATAATTGGACGAAAAAATTGGCTGTTCTGTTATTCAAAAGACGGAGCCCAGGCCAGCTCAATAGTCTATAGCATCATAGAAACGGCCAAAGAAAACGGCCTGAATCCTTTGGGTTATCTAACCTATTTACTGGGGCAATTGCCGAATACTAACTTTGAGGCAAATCCAAATTTGTTGGAGGAGCTCATGCCCTGGTCAAAAAAGCTGCCGGATAGCTGCCTGCGCCGGTAAATAGACAGAAAAGGGATTAGTGTTCCCTTTCTGCTGTCAAGGTGTGCAATATTTGACGCTTACGTTAACATCAATGATCCTTAGTTCTGGTGAAACTAGCCAGAAACCTTGAGCAGTCATCTCTAGCAGTTTCAGATTATCAATTTTCATTTGCCCTGCCTCCCGACTTGCTAAATCAATAAAGATAAGTAAGCGTCAAACTGTCCACACCTATCTAGCTTAGTAGAAATGCGAGATAATGTCCTAAAAAACTAGGGGGCATGTCTCATGGATAAGCAAGAAGTATTGGGATACTGGGAGACCACCGTAACAGAGTACCGGGTCAGTGGCCTTAGCGGAGCAGCTTTCTGTCGCCAAGCTGGGATCACAGCTAGTGCCTTTCGCTACTGGCTCAAGAAACTGGATACAAATCGGCGTGATGCAGAAATAGCCAAAAAGCTGCCGGAATGGATCAGCATCCCTGTAAAAATGAGTCCTTCAAATATCTCCGTTCGGATCGGCCAAGTCACCATTGATGTAGGTTCTGGCTGTGATGAAACACTCCTTATGATGGCAATTAAGACGGTGATGGCTCTATGCTGACACCGGGCAAGGTGAGTAATGTCTATCTGGCCTCTCAAGGTATAGATATGCGAAAATCGATTGATGGTCTAGCCGCCATCGTACAGCAACGTTTTAAGCTAGACCCCTTTGCAGATTGTCTT
>CAZKEO010000417.1:0-2571 GCA_964551785.1 uncultured Eubacteriales bacterium
AAAGCATTTTGTTCATGAATTAAAGTGGGGATCCCTTTTAGGGCAGCTAAGAGCATGACTGGCCCACAGACATAGCCCCCGGTCCCTACGACCAGGTCGGGCTTGAACTGTCTGATGATAGCCAAAGCTTGGCCCAAGCCTTGCAAAAAGTGCCAGCCAAAAGTAACAGTCTGCCGAGATAGCTTGCGGGGTAAACTCTGAACCGTAACTGTCTTAAATGGTAGACCAGCTTTGGGGACAATGTCTGCTTCTAGGCCTTTTGCTGTTCCCACGTAGAGCACCTGGCCCTGGGAGTATCGCTCCTGAAAACCCTTCGCAATAGCTAAGGCAGGATAGATATGACCCCCAGTGCCTCCACCGGTGATTAATAAGCGCATGCACAACAACACTCCTTGGTAAATCATGTGGGTTCATTAAACTAGTCTATTTCAGTGAAGAGTAACGCGAAATATTTAATAAGATTCCTACCCCGGTTAAGGTAAAGACCAGTGAGGTACCGCCAAAGCTAATAAAAGGTAGCGTAATGCCGGTAATCGGCAAGGAACCTGTGACCACACCAATGTTAACCACTGCCTGGAGCGCTACCATCGAGGTAATGCCAACTGCCAGCATACTCCCAAAGGGGTCAGGATTGGCAATTGCTACACGGAGGCCGCGCCAGATAAACAAAACAAAAAGTAGGATAACTAGGCTACCACCCAAAAAACCTAACTCTTCATTAATGACAGCATAGATAAAATCGGTATGTTGCTCAGGAAGGTAGTTATGCTTTTGAATCCCTTTTCCTAGACCCAAGCCAAAAAAACCACCAGAACCGATTGCATAAAGTGATTGGATGATATGGTAACCAGTTCCCTTGGGATCTGCAAAAGGATCCAGAAAGGCAAATAACCTGCTAAGTCGATAGGGTTCGGCAATAATAGCTACCAAAATCACTGAAACCCCAGCCAAACCTAGGTTAATCAAATGCTTCCCTTTCGCCCCAGCCGCAAATAACATGATATAGACGGTACCTGCCATGGCCATCGCTGTACCTAGGTCAGGTTGAGCCAAAATCAAGACACAGGCTATCCCCAAGACAGTTAGATGTGGCAACAATCCTTTGGTGAAACTTTGAATATACTTTCTTTGGATCGACGTGAGGTAGGCCACAAACAGCACCATCGAAAGTTTAATAATCTCTGAGGGCTGAAAAGGTGTAAAGCCAAGATTAATCCAGCGTTGAGCTCCGTTGACCGTTTTTCCGATCCCTGGAACTAAGACCAATATTAAGAGGATAAAAGAGCCACCCAGAGATAGCCAGACAAGTTTTTTCAACTTCCAAAAATCATAATTCATCAAAACAAACATCACGCCTAAGCCAATTGTTGCCCATAAAAGCTGTTTTTTAAAGAAATAGAAGATGTCCCCGTCATAACGGTAATAAGCAGAAACTTCACTGGCACTAAATACCATCACCAAGCCTACAGCCAGCAACGCCATTACAGTGCAAAAGAGTAAAAAGTCTGGCGGTTTCCTCCGGGAATGCAAATTTACAACCCCCTTAATACGCCATTTGCCAACAGTTAGTCAGGTAGGGAAAGCACAACCTGCCTGAACAAGTCTCCCCGCTCTTCGAAATTGTTAAACATATCCCAACTCGCACAGGCTGGTGAAAGCAACACAATATCACCAGGACGCGCTTTGCTAGTTGCGAGGTGGACTGTTTCTTCAAAGCTAGCAGCTCGCAGTATTTCCTCTACACCTGCCAGCTTGGCAGCCTCAGCGATATCTTCCGCCGCCTGCCCTACGACCACTAAGGCACGCGCCTTATCTTTAATTTTCTGGGCAAATTCAGCAAAGTCACTACCTTTGTTTTTGCCACCCGCAATTAAAACTATCGGTTGATCATAGGCTTCCAGAGCTTTAATTGAGGCATCCGGATTGGTACCCTTGGAATCATTGATATAAGTAACTCCATTGATCTCAGCTACAAACTCCAAACGGTGTGCAACTCCTGGAAAGGTTTTCAGTGTCTGAGCCATCGTTTCCGGAGCGAGGCCCATTGCCCAACCAGTAGCAATAGCAGCTAGGGCATTTTCGAGGTTATGGGCCCCAGGGATCCGAATCTCCGCAGTGTTCAAGATGGGTATAACCTTTACCCCATCTTTAATGACCACTTGACCGTCCTGGACACCTACCCCTTTTGTAAGATTATGCAACCTACTAAAAAATATGACATTGCCCTTACTTTGCTCACCAAAGGGCGCTACCAAGGGGTCATCATAATTTAAGACTGTAAATTCCTGAGCGGTTTGGTTCTCAAACACCTTGGCTTTAGCCTGACCGTAATCTTCCATGGTACCGTGCCGGTCCAGATGGTCAGGAGTCAGGTTCAAGATAATCCCTACTTTAGGTTTAAACTGCTGAATAGTCTCTAATTGAAAACTGCTGACTTCTACTACGATTACCGCTTCTGGAGAGTATTTTTCAATCTCAGTAATCAGTGGTAAGCCGATATTACCTGCCACACAAACCTGCCGCCCAGCCTGGCTAAACATTCCACCCAGCAAGGTGGTAGTAGTGGTCTTG
>CAZKEO010000418.1:0-2558 GCA_964551785.1 uncultured Eubacteriales bacterium
CGCGAAATAGGCGTGAGCCGCCACGCTCCGAAGAGCAGGTAGACACTCACGCCCTTTCCCAAACCGGACAGGGACCTTTCAGCACATCCGGCTTTCACCCAGGCTTAGCATTTCAGTTTGCAGGCAATTTCAATTCTTTAATTTAGGTTTGTGGATACTTTGCTAGGTCAGATAACAGACGATTGAGTCTTTTGTTAGCCTCAAGCTGTTCGCGTTCATGACGGAAAAAAGGATTTAACTGGCTGAACTTATGCACATATTGAATTGGGTAGAATCTTAAGGCCTGAACTATCCGGGCCCCGTTCCTTTCTGTAGACCAGATACCAAAATTACGACTTTTACCATGCCGACGGTTCATCTTAAATATATCTTCAGAGTAGGAAAAATAGTGGCTTTTGTAAAAGTTTCTAGTTGGGAAATTATTGCTGCCCGTAATTAGTCTCTTGGCTCGTCGTAAGATATGCCACCAGATAAGGTGGTCTAGTTTACTAAAGGTATCTTTAGCAGAAACCCGACGGTAATACTCAGCAAAACCCCTAAGAGCGTAGTTAAGTTTCATAATCCCTATACTGAGGTCAATCGCAAAATACCCCCTGGTAATCTGTCTAACTTTATCCATGAGTTTTAAAACGGCTTTTTTGCTGGGCTTAACCAAGGTTACCCGTTGATATTTTCTGATGTTAAAGCCTAAGAAATCGAAACCATTTTCCACCGGAGTTACCAGTGTTTTGGCCTCAGATAGTTCCAACTTAAGATTGTCCCGAAGAAATGCTGCAACCTCTAACTTAACAGCTTCAGCCTTTTCTTTAGTGCCTTTGACCAAGATAACAAAATCGTCAGCATAACGGCAGATGAACAAACGGAGTGGAGCCCTTCTTCTTTTGCCATCACTCAGGCTTTCATACTTGTCTGAAATAAAAGTATCTAACTCATGCAGATAAATATTAGCCAATAAAGGGGAGATAATCCCACCTTGAGGAGTGCCGAAATCGCTGCGATACCACTCTAAATCCTCCAAAACTCCAGCCTTAAGCTGTAATCGTATCAGCTTGAGCATGCGTCTATCCCGAATCTTCCTTTTGAGAAGTTTAAGCAGAATATCGTGGTCGATTCGGTCGAAGCATTTGGCAATATCCCCCTCAACCACCCAGTTGAAGCCGTTATTCCCGATAAGGGAATGCAATCGGGCTGTAGCATGGTGGGTGGAGCGAAAGGGACGGAAGCCATAGGAGTGAGGATGAAACTTTGTTTCAAAGAGGGGTTCTAGAATGAGCCGCAGTGCTTCCTGAACAACTCTGTCCTTAATAGTGGGAATCCCAAGGGGACGCTTTTCAGTGGGATTTTTAGGGATATAGGTTCTGCGTACCGGCTGGGGTCGGTAAATACCCCTTTTGATTTCGGCCAGGATTTGACTGATTAGACCAGTAATTTGAGACTCATCCTGATAGTGTTGCCGGGTCTTACCATCGACTCCCGGAGAACGGGAGCCCTTATTGGCTAAGACATTGTTGACAGCTATCCTCCATAAACGTTTTGACCATAGCAACTTACTGAGATAGGAAAAGGTTTTGCCTTGCTTACTACGGAACGCAAGCATTTCTTGTATTCGTTTGAGCCAGATACCCTCCGGAGAGGACTGCTGGATTCCAGGAGAAAAAATGCTGGATACCCCCTTAGAGGCCTACACACAAGAAAGCTTTGCCTGGCTAGAGTCCTTCGCCATGTGGACGGCTTTCCCGTCCGCGGACTACTACGACTCCTCCGTCAGCGATATACCACATCAACAACGAGCTGTCCAGTTCTGGAAAGAACCGGTATACCACCTTCCCAGGTACACATAATTCAATCTTAGCACCCCTGCCTTAGGTGCCTGCTGTAGACGGGGGAGGTTCGACAGCTTGTACCTCTGTAGCTGCCGACTGCTGGTATATACCAACATCCAGTTAGCATTACCCAGACCAACTGGCCCAACCCAAACACTCCTGTTACCTATCGTAGGAGTAGTGGCGTTTACCGTCCTTTGGCCGCAGATTCGTTGTCTCACCATAGCAGGGTATCGAGGTTAGCACTGCGTCTTGGGGAGAATAGGTTCCCCTCACAGTTACATTAAATCGGACCTCACACCCCAGGCTGCTCTAAACCTGACGCATGCCGATTTTTACCGCACCGGAATGAGGTATCCGGTGACTTGGCCGAAACGGCCAAATATTTGAATTATGCGCCGAACTGGCGCGAAGGTTACCACGCCACCCTTCGTACATGTGGGTCGTTAAGTGCTTATAAGAGTAGCATGAAAGCCTGTTGGGCAGGAGCTTCTTATGCGACCAGAGCCCTTGTTGGACTTAGCTCGTCTAGTAGCACTGATCGGTTAGATATGCCCAGTCCAATTTTCCTATGTGGTCTATTAAAGCATGCCTGAATTACGCACAGGGAGAGTACCTGTTCCGGTTTAGGTGCGATTTAGTTTGAGGCCGCTGTAGCTCTTAGTGTAGCTGGGCAATAAACTCATCCCGTGCAAACACGATGTTTGCACGCCCTGTCGGCGGCAGGACGCCGCG
>CAZKEO010000419.1:0-2554 GCA_964551785.1 uncultured Eubacteriales bacterium
CGGGGAAATGTGGGATGAAGAGAGTAACCTGCTGCACCTGCGGGCACGGTACTATGAACCGGAGACAGGGCGGTTTTTGAGCAGGGATAGCTATGAAGGGGAATTGCAGAATCCGCTGAGCAGGCATTTGTATTCTTATGTGCAGAATAACCCGATGAATGGAGTGGATCCGAGTGGGCATAGGTCAGTTTACCAAGAGGGGGCTAATGCCGGGTTGGTTAATGGGTATAATCCTGCTTTGGCTATGATAGGTAATGCCGATATGTCGACGTTTGGGGCCCCTGATCCAGCACATTATTTTAGTTATCCATATAAGGGGACGAGTAAAACTGGAACAGTTGTTTTATTGAACTCTCCACATGCACTAGGAAAATGGGGACCAGGCCACGAGGCAATGGTAATTATAGATAGTAAAGGCAGGGCAGACTACTATTCTCTCGCACCAGGCGGAGCAACGCACTGGCAACGTAGTGTCGCAAATACAAACTCATCTGAGATTCAATCTCTAGTTAACTGGATTAATACAAAGAGAGTAGAAGAAGAAAATGCTACTCCATATAGTAACGAATGGGTAAAAATTACGAACATTTCTGATGAACGGGTGAAAAAGATGAAGGATTATGCCGAAAGTAATGCTGGCCCCGTATTTCCGATTAATGATGGCTCATACAAAGCACTTGGATATAACTGTGTCGATTATATTACCCGCATTCCGCATTACCAAAATGTAATTTAATATTTTTGGGGGACCTTTAAAGGACTTTACATAAACATGGCGAATTGTACTAATATCAACGTTTTGGAGGATTCGCCATGTCAAATATCGTTTCAGGATTTCGAATATTCAATCCAGGTGCTGCACCATTAATTGCATCGTTGTGCCGGATTTGTCAGGTTCAGCAAACCATTGACCAGATGGTTCAATGGCGTGAGACCGCCCGCCTCTCCCCTGGTCAGACTGCGGAAGCGATGATTATCAATATTCTCTGTGGGCGGCGTCCTTTGTGGAAGATGGAACAGTTTTTTGATGAAATTGATCTCTCGCTTCTTTACGGAGTAGGCATTACCTCGGATCATCTAAATGATGATGTATTGGGAAGGTGTCTGGATAAACTGGCAGAAATTGACCTGGATAAATTAGTGTCTCAGATCGGATTGCAGGCTTTACTGGCTCATAACCTATCTCTGCGGGTACTGCACATTGATACCACCTCCATTTCAGTGGAGGGCGAGTATGCCAACCAGGTGACTGATGATTTTTTAATCAATTACGGTCACAGCAAAGATCGCCGAAGTGATCTAAAACAATTTAAGCTTGGTTTGGCCTGTCAAAAACAGGGCATGATTGTCGGTGGTCAATTACTGAACGGGAATACCAGCGACAAAGTCTGGAATCCCCAGATGATTGACGAGATGCATCAGTTCTTTCAAAGTGATGGTGCTGATGGAACCATCTTTGTCATTGATTCTGCCGGAGTGAGTAAGGATACTATCGCCGATTGGCAGCAAAAGAAACTTAAGGTTATCTCGCGCTTTCCAGAAACCTTTAATCTAGCAGAAGAAGTGAAAACTCAAGCTTTGGCAGCAAACAACTGGGTTTCCATTGGTCAGATAGCAGCTGGTAAAGAGGGGGCAATCTATAAAAGCAAATCCTACCAGGTTGAAGTTGAAGGCACGCCAATTCGTCTGATTGTGGTTTATTCCTCTGCCTTAGCCTTGCTCAAACAGAAAACACTGCAAAAGAAGTTGGAGAAGAGTCTCCAGAACCTTGAAAAAGAGGTAAAGAAGCTCGCCAAGCTTTCTTTTGCTTGTGAACCCGATGCAAACGAGGCCTTAGTTGCCTTTTTGCGTACCCAAAAGGATTCTCACTACCAACTAACCGGTCACGCTAAACATATTGAAGAACAAGTACATGCTAAGCGTGGACGTCCAAAGGCTGATGAGGTGCCGAATATACTTTCCAGCTATCAAATTCAAGTTGAAGTAGGCGGTGTTATTCAGGAAAAATATGAGCAACTTCTGCAACGAGAGTCAACCTTTGTATTGGTTACCACGCTGTCAGAAGCAGACTATCCAGATGAAGCTGTACTAAGGGAGTATAAAGAACAAAACAGTGTGGAAAGCAGATTTCGTTTTGTGAAGCAGCCGGCATATCTGGGAGCCGTGTACCTGAAAAACCCTCGTAGGGTAAAGGCGCTGGGCTATATCTTCGTATTGGCCTTGATGGTGGGTTCATATCTGGAACACCGAGTGCGTTCAGCCATGGAACAAGAAAATGAGTCACTAATATTGCCTGGCAAAAAGAAAGTTTCCCGACCTTCCTTGAATACCATCATGGAGTTCTTCGATAAACTAAAGACGGCACGATTTCGGACGGATAACGGCTTTACCCGCCAATGGCCGGAAAACCTCGACCCGCAAGTGATTAAGCTAATTAAATGGGCGGGATTTGATCTAGATATCTATTTATCCGGTTTGGGCCAGATTTAATCGACTAGGCAGTATCAGTCTGTATTTAATTCAAAAAAGTAAATGGGCACACACGGAACAAGGG
>CAZKEO010000420.1:0-2545 GCA_964551785.1 uncultured Eubacteriales bacterium
GTACGTTTAGTATCGAATGCGGTAGAGGGTTTGAAGCAGGAAAACATCTCGGTAATTGATAGCAACATGAATAACTTGACTGAGGATATAACTCCTGGGGTTGGTCCAGCAGCTGAGAATAAGCTAACTGCCAACCAAATAGAGTTACAAAATAGCATCCAAAAGAGTTTAGAACGATCCGCTCAAAGCATGCTAGACCGGGTCATGCCCGGTAAAGCAGTGGTGCGGGTAAGTGCTCAGCTAGACTTTGACCAAGTGGAAACAACCAACGAAGAATTTGGCAATAATGTGATTCGTAGTGACCATACAGAAGAAGAGACCAGTACTAGTCAAAATACTAATCCTAGTGGGGTTCCAGGTACGGAAACCAACATTCCAGACTATCAGCAGGTCACAGCTCAAAGTGGCATGTCACAGACGGAAAAAGCGAGTAAAACCAGGAATTATGAAGTATCTAAAACCCAGGAACACAAAGTTGTTGCTCCTGGTAGCATCAAGAAATTAACTGTAGCTGTCTTAGTTAATGGTGAAAATATCTCCCCTAACCAAAAGAATGCCTTGGAAAGTGCCGTTTCAAATGCAGTAGGCATCAGTAAGGAAAGAGGAGATCAGGTCTCTGTCTCAGCTATACCATTTAACACTGACTCCTATGACTTATTAAAAGAACAAATGGCCCAAGAGGCAAAACAACAAATGTATGCTATCTATGGTGCGATTGCCTTGTTGGCCTTAGTGATTCTAGTGGTTGTAGTAGTTAAACTGGCGCGCCGCAAGCAGGTGGAATTAGTTACACCTGAGGGTGTGGTAGCAACCGATTTATTAACAGTGGAAGAGTTAATTGCGCCATTAGTAGCGGAAGAAAGTCCTGAAGCTAAAGAAAAAGAGAGACTGCGTCAGGAAATCGAGAGTCTAACAAAACAAAATCCAGGCAATGTGGCTCAGTTACTAAAAACATGGTTAGCTGAGGAATAGGGGTGAAAGACATGTCGAAGGGTTTGACTGGGAGACAAAAGGCAGCCATCTTACTAATCTCCCTAGGACCTGATCTTGCGTCTCAAGTGTTTAAACATTTTCGAGAGGAAGAAACAGAAAAGATATCCTTCGAAATTACCAACCTAAGGCGTGTTGATAACAAAACCAAGGATGAAGTACTTTCTGAATTTCATCAGTTATGTATAGCTAAAGAATTCATTTCCCAAGGCGGTATTGATTATGCCAGGGAAGTTTTAGAACGGGCTTTAGGAACACAAAAAGCCATTGATATCCTCAACCGGTTGACCTCATCTTTACAAGTGAGACCTTTTGATTTCATTCGCAAAACAGATCCAAGTCAGGTTCTGAACTTTATCCAGTCCGAGCATCCCCAAACAATCGCTCTCATCATGGCATACTTAGATCCTGAACAGGCAGCTATTTTGCTGTCTGCCTTGCCGCCGGAGCGACAAACAGATGTAGCCCGCCGGATTGCTATGATGGATCGGACCTCCCCTGAGATTGTGCGTGAAATAGAGCGAGTCTTGGAAAGAAAGCTTTCTTCCCTAGTCTCTACTGATTACACAAGCGCCGGAGGTTTGCAATCTGTAGTGGATGTGTTAAATAGAGTAGACAGATCAACCGAAAAAACTATCATGGAAGCGATGGAAATCCAAAATCCTGAATTAGCGGAAGAAATTAAAATGCGGATGTTTGTCTTCGAAAATATCGTTCAGTTGGACGACCGCGCTATTCAGCAAATTCTACGTGAAGTTGATACTAAAGAATTGGCTTTGGCACTGAAAGGTGCAAGCGAGGAAGTGGCTCAAAAGATCAGGCGCAACATGTCCAAAAGGGCAGCAGATATGCTCAAAGAGGATATCGAATACATGGGCCCTGTCCGCTTGCGAGATGTGGAAGAAGCACAGCAGCGCATAGTTAACATAATTCGCAAACTGGAAGAAGCTGGCGAGATTATTGTGGCCCGTGGCGGAGGAGATGAGATCATTGTCTAAAGCAGGATCAAAAGTGATTAAAGCTGAAAGACTGGCAGTTTCCTTGCCATTTTCTGTCCAACGGACCCAACGGAAACAAGAACCAGCTAATAGCACCCCAGTGAGTAATGAAATAACTACCCTTCCTCCGGAGCAGGGAGTGGGGGAAGGACTTCCTGATAGTAAGGGGCTTGGCGCTGAAGAGGAAGCAGTAAACATCCTAGCTGAGACCGAAGAGATGGTTAAAGAATTATTGACTTCAGCAGGAGAGCAAGCTGAAATTATTTTGGAGCAAGCCCGAGAAGAAGCGGAAAGTTTGGTCTTAGAGGCTCGAAGTGAAGTGGATTTACTGAAAGAACAGGCTCGACAAAATGGCTACCGTGAAGGTTATAACCATGCAATTGAATCAGCTAAGACAGAAGCTCGCTCCATCAGGTTGGAAGCTAATCAAATTTTGGAACAAGCCGGTGAGGAAAGAACTAAGCTAATAGCTGGTACGGAGTTAGAAATAATTAATTTGGCTTTAGGGGTTGCCGAAAAAATCATTAGAGATGAATTAGCGTCTAAAACGGATTTAG
>CAZKEO010000421.1:0-2519 GCA_964551785.1 uncultured Eubacteriales bacterium
GGTAACTCAGCAAATTGCTGAGGCCATATCCAGCGCATTGGATATGGATGTAACAATTGTTGATGAAACGCTGGTGCGTATCGCCGGAACTGGATGTCATCAGCAGACCATCGGTCAACCTTTGAATAATAGTACAGTATACAGCCAGGTTTTAAGCCATGGCGATGAATATCTGATTAAGGATGTAAGTACAAATCATGATTGCGAAAACTGTGGCAAAAGATCCCGTTGTGTGGAACTAGCCCAATTGTGCTGCCCCATTCTCTTAGGTCAAGATACTGTCGGCGTGATTGGCCTGGTAGCATTTTCCCAAGAACAGCAGCAGGAGCTTGTTCATAAGGGACCGCAATTATTGGCCTTTATGCGGAAAATGGCTGAACTGGTAGCGGCGAAAGTCCTTGAAGTTGAGGCCATGCAGCGCACAATAATACTAAAAAAGCAGCTGCAAACAGTGCTTAATTTTGTTACAGAAGGAATCATTGCCATTGATCAACAAGCTAGAATCAGCAATTTGAATTTCGCGGCGGAAAATTTGCTAAAAATCAAGGCTTGTGACGTTATAGGCTTTCACATTAGTGAGATATTCCCCGGAACACCTCTAGAACAGTCCCTTAGAGACGGCAGTGAGTTTGTCGACCACGAAGTGAAGTTATGGCAGCGTGGCCATCAGCACCATTATTTTATCAGCGCCAAGCCAATCGTCGATGGGGATGTCATTCAAGGTGTTGTTGCTAGTTTCAGAACGGTAAGTAGACAGTTGGGTCGAGCACATCAAATAGCTCCGGTGAATTTTTCTGATTTAATGGGAAACGATCCTCTCTTTCAACGGGTGTTAGCAGAAGCAAAACAAGCAGCTGCAGGGTCTTCTACCATTTTAATTGGCGGGGAAAGCGGTACGGGCAAAGAGATTTTAGCTAAAGCCATTCATTTTTCCAGTGCACGCAGTGACGGTCCTTTTGTAGCGATAAATTGTGCGGCCATTCCAGAGTCCTTGATAGAAAGCGAATTGTTTGGCTATGAAGAAGGGTCTTTTACTGGTGCTAAACGCGGTGGTAAGCTAGGAAAAATTCAACTGGCTCATGGTGGAACGCTCTTTTTGGATGAAATTGGCGATATGCCTCTGTCAATGCAGGTGAAACTGCTAAGGGTTATCCAAGATCGTATTGTCGAACCTGTCGGCTGTATTTATGGTAATCCGGTAGATGTCAGGATACTGGCGGCATCCAATCGAGATTTAGTCGAACGAATTAAGCAACGACTTTTTAGAGAAGATTTATATTATCGCCTTAATGTCATCACCCTAGTATTGCCACCACTACGCCATCGGGAAAAAGATATTTTATTACTAGCGCGAAAATTTCTGGAACGCTTGGCAACCTCCTACAATAAAAATATCAACGATTTTGAGCCAGAAGCAGTAGACTGTCTGCAAAGCCATGATTGGGCCGGCAATATACGCGAGTTAGAAAATGTCGTAGAATGTGCAGTAGTAAGAGCAGCGGGACCGCTCATTACCATGACTGACTTGCCGGACCGCCTGGTCGATCATACGAAAAACATGCCTGAACGTCAGCGGCTAGTTAGTTTGCTGGCACAATTTGGTTCCGATGTAGAAGGCAAAAAACAAGCAGCTAATGCACTAGAAATTAGTTTGGCAACCTTGTATCGCAAAATGAAGAAATATGCCTTGCAATAATTGAGAAATTTCGCAATTGTTTGTCAACTCTTCTCAGTTAATGGTGAGAAACATAAAATTACCCCCCCTAAATTGGGGGGATTTTCTTTGGCATGCTTTTTGCATTAGTATTATGTAACGTCAACTACCTATCAACTATAGTAGATGAACTAGATAATATTGGAGGCGTTATTAATGGGATCATTAGCTGAGGCAGTAGAACCGACAATAGATCTATCTTCCAAAAATCCAGCAGTGCGAGCTGGTATGACCGAAAAAGAATGGGGAAAAGCCATTCGGTTTGATGCTACAGACTGGGGCTGGGTTATCATGAGCATTGGTATGGCAATCGGTGCCGGAATTGTATTTTTGCCTGTACAGGTAGGGTTAATGGGCTTATGGGTATTTCTTCTTTCTTCGGTAATTGGTTATCCAGCCATGTATTTATTTCAGAAATTATTCATTAATACCTTGGCATCTTCCCCAGAGTGCAAGGACTACCCTAGTGTAATCGCAGGATATCTCGGAAAAAACTGGGGAATGTTTTTGGGTGCTTTGTATTTTATCATGCTGGTTATTTGGGTCTTCGTATATTCTACGGCCATTACTAATGACAGTGCCTCCTTTTTGCAATCCTTTGGTGTGACGAAAACGCTCGCGTCCACTAACCCCTTTTACGGCTTAGCATTAATTTGTGGTTTGGTGGCGTTAGCTTCCCGTGGCGAAAAGTTACTATTTAAAATTTCTACGGGCATGGTCTTAAACAAACTGGGGGTTGTGGCATTTCTAGGGCTAGCCATGGTAAGTCGCTGGGATTTCGCAAACATCGGTGCACTTCCAGCAT
>CAZKEO010000422.1:0-2518 GCA_964551785.1 uncultured Eubacteriales bacterium
AGGAGGTCATCCATGGGTCACGGCCCTTCAACCGAATGGGGCAAGGATCACTCAGCGGACTACAAGACCAAGCTGGGGATCGTGCTCTTCATCCTCTACTCCTTGGTCTACGCGGCCTTCGTGGTGCTGAATGTCATTTGGCCCAAGACCATGGACATGCTCATTGGCGAACAGAACCTCTCGGTGGTCTACGGACTCGGGCTGATCGTGGGCGCTTTCGTGTACCGGGAACTGACGTGGAAGAAGATCTACGACGCCCTCAAGTCCGCGGTCGTCGTCACCGGGTACGTGATGTTCACCATCGCGGCCGCCGGGGTCTTGAGGCACATCCTCACGATCTCCCACGTCCCCGATCAGCTGGTCTGCATCCTCGGCCACATCTCCACCAACCGGAACGTCATCCTCCTGGTCATCCTGATCAGATTGGCCTTCACCTCCCGGAGACGCTTGCCAAGGCATATTGCGACCTCTTCCGGTGGTAAAACATCACTACACTCCAAACCTACATTAAGATCCAAGTAGTACCAATCTATCCTGGAAAGCAAGTTTACTGCACCCCGGGCTAGTTCCTGCTGCCCCGGTTCAGTAATGTAGTAACGCCTACGCTCCGGCATCTTACCTTCCTGTTCCCTTTTAGCCAATAGCATTCCCTTTTTTTCCAGTCTTTCTAAAACCTGATATACCGAGGCCACGCCAATTTTAACCCATCTCCGCATCTCCCTAGCCTCTATCTGTTTATCAATCTCATAGGCATAGGACGGTTTTTCATTTATCAAACTTAGTAGAGTTAATTCAATATTAGATAACATTACTTTACCTTACCCCCTAGACTATATACGATGCTATAGGCTATAGTATCTGGTTAAAAAATAAAGCTTGCTGCATTTTGAAATACTAAAGCAACCTTGGCCTTTTAGGTAGACCATGACCAAACGTAGTTCCTCTAAACTAAACTATTACTTCCCATTTGTAAGCTTATTGTATTCTATGTTAAAAATAAATCCAATAATTTTCCGGTGGACCTACCTAATAAGTATGTAACCTAACAAAAAGCCGCCTTTAACTAGCTGATTTTAGCCTTAAATGGCGTCCCATTTTGATATATCGCGATTATATCCGGTTGCTACGTCTTTTGAGGTTAACAACTGACCAGTACATCCCTAAGTTCTGCTTTCTTGATTTTCCCACTGGCAGTCATGGGAAAATCATCTCTAAATAGTACTTTATCCGGTAGCTTGTAGTCCACCAGCTTACCTTTGCAAAAGGCTACGATTGCTTCATCACTGGTAACAGCCCCGTCTTTGAGTTTGATACAGACACAATTAATTTCTCCGAGAACAGGGTCAGGCAAACCAACTACTGCTACTTCCTGTACAGCTGGGTGAGAGTAAAGAACTTCCTCTACCTCCCGAGGGTAAACCTTATAGCCTCCCCGGATAATCATTTCTTTCTTCCGTCCCACAATGCGTACATATCCTTGTTCATCCATGGTAGCAAGATCACCGGTGTAGAACCACCCGTCAGCATCTATGGCCTGAGCAGTAGCCTCCGGATTGCGGTAATACCCCTTCATTAGGCCAAAACCGCGGCAGGCCAATTCCCCCGCCTGACCACTTGGTAAACTTTTGTGTTCATCATCTACTACTTTTATTTCAATACCCGGCAAAGTCTGTCCCACTGTCTCGGCCCGGAGGATATCCGGAGCGTCAAACCTAGTAATAGTCACACCTGCCGAAGTTTCTGTCAAACCATAGGATACACAAATGTTGCAACCCATCTCCGTCCGAATTCTTTTTACTATCTCCACCGGACACGGAGCCGCCGCAATTATTCCTGTCCGCAGGGAGGACAAGTCATATTTGTGGAAATTAGGGTTATTTAACTCCAGAATAAACATTGTAGGCACTCCATGATGGACTGTGATGCGTTCTTGCTCGATAATTTTCAGTACTTCTTCTGCCTTGTAGATATCCATAAGTACTGCAGTAGCCTGGGAGGCCATACAGCTTAAAATACTGGGGCACATTCCAAAGACATGGAAAACTGGTACCACAATCAAAAAACGATCCTGCTCACTACACTCCATTTGCTCCGCAGTACTTGCCCCAACCATTACTAAGTTGTAATGAGTTAACATGGCCCCTTTAGGGTTTCCGGTGGTACCGGAGGTGTAAAGGATGGTAAACAAATCATCCGGTTCAACTGTGACTTCAGGTTTTGGCGCTAATGCTCCCGAACTAACCAGTTCTGTGAACTTGAGCAGTTCTGTAAACTTGAGAAGTTCTGTAAACTTGAGAAGTTCTGTAAACTTGAGAAGCTCTGCCAAGGGTTCCTGGCCTACAACAACTATTTTCTTTAGTCTGGGGACCTGGTTTATTAGCCGATTATACATCTCCATAAGTTCAAAACCACCAAATTCACTAACGGTAATCACCAGAGCAACTTCCGCATTGCTTAATATATAAGCTACCTCTTTTTCCTGGAGCTTGGTATTAAGCGGTACAATTACTGCCCCTAA
>CAZKEO010000423.1:0-1112 GCA_964551785.1 uncultured Eubacteriales bacterium
AAGAAACGCCAGGTGCAAGGGGGGTTAGGCTTTGAGAAATAAATATTTAATCAGCGTCTTAATCCCGGTACTCATTTTAGTAGCAATGACTATTCAACCCCTGCTAACGCTCTTTTATGGACAGGAAATCAAAATAAAGACCCAGCCGGTCGACCCAACAGACTTATTTCGGGGTGATTATGTCATCCTCAGCTATGAGATCAATGATATCAACCTGACCCAGTTTCCTGAATTGGAGAAAGTTAAGAACACCCTAGGGGATTACGAAAAGAGTAGGGAGTACCTGAACAAGCGGGTCTATGTTTCTTTACAGCCCTCTAAGGGCTTATACAATGCCAGTACAGCCAGTTTTCAAAAACCGGAGCAAGGCCTTTATTTAACAGGCAAAATCAGCTATTTCTTTAACAAAATGCCGTTAGAACAGCCTACTAAACCGAGGCCTACCGATCAGACTGAGCCAGAAAGCATTCCACCAGTCAAAAAAGAGGAACTGTACCTTCCGGATACTGTAAAGATTGAATATGAACTGGATAAATATTTTGTGCCGGAGAATACCGGACTGAAGTTAGAAGAATTATCACGGCAAGGCCAGTTAATTGCCACCATCAAGACCTACAACGGCTATTCTCTGTTAGTGAAAGTGGAGCAGGAGTAGGTCCAAGAGTGATCTAAAAAACAGCACGCGGTTATGCGTGCTGTTTTTGTGTTAAACATTTAAAAATATTTTGCTGTAGCTACTTTACATTACTGGCAATTGCCGTTAAAATAAAGGCAACTGTATTGCGAGTATTAATACACGCAGTGGTGTTCGGGAAGGAAGTGAATTCGCATGCTGCAACTGGATTTTAGGAGTAGGGTACCTGTTTACGAGCAATTGATTGAAAAAATAAAGGAGTTAATCGTCCACAAGGTGCTGAAAAGTGATGAGCAGTTGCCTTCGGTCAGAGAACTTGCCTTAGAGCTGACGATTAATCCCAACACAATCCAGAAGGCTTACCGGGAGTTAGAACGACAGGGGTATATTTACTCCATTCAAGGGAAAGGGAGTTTTGTGCAACCGGTTGAGCGGGTCGAGAGTAGTCGGCAAAAGGATGAACTACTAGAGCAATTGC
>CAZKEO010000423.1:1122-2517 GCA_964551785.1 uncultured Eubacteriales bacterium
GCGGGCTCTTCGCCGCCTGTCGGCGCTCGTTCGCATCGAGGAACTCCGGGATGTTGGGGAGCAGGTCGGAAAAGGAGGAGGTCGCGCATGATTAAAGTACAACAGCTGGCTAAGAAGTTTGGAGATCTTGATGTCTTGCAAGATTTAGAATTACATGTGCGCAAAGGTTCGATTTATGGGCTGGTAGGTTCTAATGGTGCGGGCAAGACTACTTTGTTGAAATTACTGGCAGGAGTATACCGACCAGATCAAGGGAGCATTTTAGTCGAGGGGCAAACCGTTTTTGAAAATACTCAGGTCAAGGAGCGGATAGTCTTTATTCCGGATGACCTGTTCTATTTTAATCAGTATTCGATTCGGGAGACGGCCGATTTCTTTAGCCAGGTTTATCCTTGCTGGGATGAAGGGCGCTTCCTAGAGCTTGCTAAGGTTTTCGGACTTGATACCAAGCGTCGGGTAGTTAAGCTTTCCAAAGGTATGAAACGCCAAGTCTCCTTTTGGCTGGCACTTTCAGTGCGGCCGCAAATTTTAATCCTGGATGAGCCGTTAGATGGACTTGACCCGATGATTCGAAGCAAGGTTAAGAAGCTGATGTTAGCTGATGTCGCGGAACGCGAGATGAGTATCCTAATTTCCTCCCATAACCTCCGGGAGTTGGAGGACATCTGTGACCACATGGGCATTCTGCATGACGGTAAACTGATTATCGAGAGTGAACTTGATACCTTAAAAAGTGGCATCAATAAGGTGCAAACTGCCTTCCCAGCAGGATTGCCGTTGGAAATACTCCAAGATCAAAACTTGTTGTACCATGAAAGCCGGGGAAGTATCTATCTCTTAATTATGCGGGGGGATGAACAAGCTATTAAGAGTCAGATCTTAAAACATCAGCCTTTGCTCTTAGATGTGCTCCCCTTAACCTTTGAAGAAATATTTGTGTATGAGATGGGAGGGGTAGGGTATGACATCCAGAACATCCTCTAGAAACTGGGTAGTGTATAAGGGTGCCCTGAAAAGACTAAAATGGCTGAGTATTCTCTTTGGTGTAACCCTGCTGTTGGAATTTCCGCTCCTAATTGGGCTCATGCTAAGTAAACAAAGAGCAACACTGCCAGAAAGTCTCTGGCTCGAGGCGCTTAATAAGATCGACTTGCAAAACATGATGTTTAACCCCTTGGAGCAACTGGTCAATATAGTTGTGCCAATCGTCTTTGCCTTAATCATCTTTCATTATCTCCAAAAGGATCGGGCCAGCTCTTTTTTTCACAGCCTGCCCATAAAACGTTGGTCGCTCTATTGGCAAAACCTGCTGGCGGGCCTAACGCTGATTTGGTTACCGATCCTACTAAACGGCTTGCTGATTTACGGAGTTTTTAGTTACTTCGGTGTCAAAAG
>CAZKEO010000424.1:0-2508 GCA_964551785.1 uncultured Eubacteriales bacterium
GGCTATCGGGAAAAACTCTCCTCGTTTAATGAAAGAAAGAAGAAAGAACATAATCAGAGTTCCAAGGGCGAAGTTTCAAAATACCTAAGGGATCAAAATAAGACCAATGATGGACCTGTTAATTCTGCCATGGCCGATGCTTTTGCTAAACTAAAGCTGAAATAATATAGAAAAGGGGATAACATCACATGCCAAGTAAAGTGTATTTTGTAAATTTGCGTGCTCGTAGTCCCAAGGAAAATAAAATTAGCAAAATCAGAAAATTATATGAAGCCGCTGGATTTGATGATTTTGTAGGGGAAAAGGACTTGACTGCCATAAAACTTCACTTTGGTGAACGGGGTAATGATAGTTATATTAATCCTGTGTTTGTCCGCCAGGTTGTAGATAAGTTGAAGGCCAAAGGTGCGAAACCCTTTTTGACGGATACGAATACTCTATATTCAGGAAGTCGCCACAATGCGGTGGATCATTTGGTTACGGCTTTGGAACATGGTTTTGATTTTTCAGTGACAGGGGCACCAATTATTATTGCTGATGGGTTACGTAGCCAGAATTTCAGGTCAGTTCCGATTCACAAGAAACATTTTGAAACTGTGAAATTGGCGGAAGATATTATCAGTGCCAATAGTATGATTGTGATGTCTCATTTCAAAGGTCACGAAATGGCTGGGTTTGGTGGGGCTATTAAGAATATGGCGATGGGTGGTGCACCAGCTGCCGGTAAAAAAGAGCAACATTCCGTGAATATTGTCGTTAATCCGGAAATATGCGTTAGTTGTGGAAAATGTGCACCCGTTTGCCCGGAAGAGGCCATTGGGTTTGCTACTAAAAAAGCATCCATCAATCCAGAAAGATGTATTGGTTGTGGTGAATGTATGACAGTATGTCCAGTGAAAGCCATTGGCATGAACTGGGGATCTGAAGCCACTGGTTTTATGGAAAAAATGACAGAGTATGCCTATGGTGTGGTGAAAAGCATGGAAGGACGTATTGGGTACATGAATTTTCTTACTAATATTACTCCTGACTGCGACTGTGTGCCGTGGAGTGATGCACCGATTGTACCTGATATTGGCTTTTTGGCTTCCACTGAC
Organism: uncultured Eubacteriales bacterium; assembly: GCA_964551785.1. Classification (GTDB taxonomy): domain Bacteria; phylum Bacillota; order Carboxydocellales; family JAJZTU01; genus CAZKEO01. Next base: position 1,098 of record CAZKEO010000424.1, read on the forward strand.
CCAGTAGCGATTGATCAAGCCAGTTATGATCTTGTTAATAAACAGATTGGTTTGACGGCGTCATTGCTATCCAAAGGTTATGCAGCCGGCGAAGAAAAATTTGATGGTTTGCACCCAGGTACTAAAGGTGGCATACAATTGGAATATGGCGAAGAGATTGGTATGGGTAGTCGTGCTTATACTCTGATTGAACTGTAGAACTTTGCAAAAAGTAGGGTGAGGAGTGTCGAAATATGGAAGAATTTAAAAATGTATCAATCATTAAAAAAGCTAATGTATACTTTAAGGGCGAAGTAACCAGTCGTACTGTAATTTTTGCTGATGGTAGTAAAAAGACCTTAGGGCTTATGCTACCAGGTGAATATGAATTTAGTACGGATGCTGCTGAAGTGATGGAAATTTTAGCAGGAGAGATGAAAGTCTTGTTACCAGGCCAAGGTATATGGCAGACCTATACAGAGGGAGATAGTTTCCATGTTCCAGCGAATTCTCGTTTCAAATTGCAGGTACAGATTGTAGCAGATTATTGCTGTTCTTATGAAGAAAAATAGTATATAGGATGCAATAAAGAATTCACATTCAGTATTTAACCAACGCTACACCGTTAGCACTTAACTTCCGCTTATGGTTAAATACCTAAATGTAAATTCTTTAATGCAATATATATAGTTAAAAATAAAAGTAGCCCTACAGCCGAAAGACGGTTTGTAGGGCTACTTTTTTCTTAAGGAAATTTTAAATGAGTAAGCGTATACTTGGGTAAACTATTCATGAGATGAAAGGAGGCGCGGAGTGAGAATTTTAGTTGTGGAAGATGATCAAATGTTACGGGAGGCAGTTGTGGCTGTACTCAAAGAAGGTGAGTATGTGATTGAGGATACGGGAACTGGTGATGAAGGATTATATTTAGCGCAACAAGGAATCCATGATTTATTGATTCTTGATATCATGTTGCCAGAGATAAACGGTTTGGACATTGTGAAGCGGGTGCGGGATCAGGGGAATTCGGTGCCGATTCTGTTATTGACGGCGAAAGATAGCGTGGAAGATAAGGTCACTGGACTCAATAGCGGTGCCGATGATTATTTGGTAAAACCTTTTGCCGTGCCAGAACTATTAGCGAGAGTCAAGGCTCTACTGCGGCGTAAGGGGGCGGTTGGCAAAGAAGGCGAGTTATGTTATGGCAAGGTTTCTGTCAATCCTAATTTGAAAGAGGGTTTCGTGGGAGATAGCCCTTTGCAGTTAACGAGCAAAGAGTATGAACTGCTAGAATATCTGATTTTAAATCAAGCACGAATTTTGAGTAGAGAGCAAGTTTTTGATCGTATTTGGGGCTTTGAATCAACGACGGCTATCGGCATAGTGGATTTATATATACATTATCTCCGCAAGAAGATGTCTCCTTATGGAA
>CAZKEO010000425.1:0-2506 GCA_964551785.1 uncultured Eubacteriales bacterium
GGCCAGATACGGCGCTGCACAAACCGTGGAGCTGCTTTGCTATTACAATAATCTAGTTAAAGCTACTTAAAATACTAAGGCTATCAACAGATAAGTAGCTCCAGCGATCAAAGCAGCGATTGGGGCAGTAAAAACCCATGCTTTAACAATGTTACGAGCTACAACCCACCTGACCGCCGACATCCGCTTAGTTGTACCCACCCCCATGATGGAAGCTGAGATTACATGGGTAGTACTTACAGGTTGTCCAAAATAGGAGGCGCCAATAATGACCAGCGCCGCAGACGTTTCCGCCGCAAACCCGTGCACCGGTTCTAGTTTAATAATCCTAGAGCCCATCGTCTTAATAATTCGCCAGCCTCCCAAGGAAGTACCTAAACCCATTGCCAGCGCACAAGAGATAATAACCAAGGGTGGCACCTCAAAAGTAGGGATAATTTTTGCTGATAACAAAGCTGCGGTGATAATACCCATTGATTTTTGAGCATCGTTAGAGCCATGACTAAAGGCCATAAAGGCCGCCGAAATAATTTGCAGTTTGGAAAAGTTTTTATTAACTTTTTTAGGTGCTAAATTACCCACCAACACAAAAATTAGCCCCATCACCAGATAGGCAATCACGAAACCAATCAGGGGAGACACAATTAACGGTAAAAATATCTTATTAATCAAACCGTCCGGATTAAGCACCGAAACACCACTTGCCGCGATTACTGCTCCTACTAAGCCCCCAATTAAGGCATGGGAGGAGCTGCTGGGGAGTCCATAATACCAGGTAATTAAGTTCCAGATAATTGCTCCAGTCAAGGCAGCAATTAAAACCTCATTATTTATGGAGGTGGGGCTGACAATCCCTTTACCAATAGTTTGGGCTACCTCTGTACTTGTTAAGGCACCCACGAAATTAAGTCCAGCAGCCATCAAGATAGCTTGAGCTGGAGACAGGACCCTGGTAGAAACAGAGGTGGCAATAGCGTTAGCTGTATCGTGGAAACCATTGATAAAATCAAAAGCTAGGGCAAGGATAACCACTAGTGAGATTAAGAATAACTCAGACATATTTGACCACAACTCCACGAATTAGTTTTGCAATTCTTTCACATCTATCTAGGGCTGTTTCCAGCTGTTCGAGTACTTCTTTCCACTTTATCACATCAATGGCATCCTTACTATTCTTAAACAAGTCTGCTAACCCTAAACGATATAGCCGATCACCTTCATTTTCATCTTTTTTAATCTCATAGCATAAATCCATGATAGGCACGGTATTATTTTTAATCTTACGCAGATAACACACTAAAAATTTAACTTTTTCAGCCGCACTGACAAAAACGCCCACCATATCTCTGAAGATTTGATTGGGATTGCCAGTTTCATAGATAACCATTTTCTCTACCGTACTACAGACTGAATCTAAAATGCCGTCTAGATCTTTGGCTAAGCTGTAGATGTCTTCACGGTCAAAAGGTGTCATAAAAGTCTCATTGAGCTTATCAATGATTTTTTCAGTGACTCTGTCCCCTTTATGTTCGAGGGCAATCAATTCATCCAGGCGCTTGGGCAAACCTTCATTTTCGTAATTACTAATCATATTCTGGAGTAATACAGCGCCTTGGAAAATTATTTCTCCTGCTTCCTCAAACAATTGGAAGAATTTTTCGTCTGCTGGTTTAAATCGGTTAAACATTCACTTTCCTCCGTTTTGTTTAGTGCCTTTAGCCAACATATATACTTCTCCCTTACTTGCTGATTTCCTGTAATTTTTAGTAAAAAATATTCAGGTTTCAATGTGAAAATATGCGCAATTAGACACACTTTTATTCAACCTAAATTTTTATATTCCTGAAGTTGGAACAAAAGGTCAAGCTTTTGCGTCAATATGTTAAAGGAGGTTGATCCTATGAAAAGATTCACCCTGATAATCGTAATCTGCACCGTGCTGACTCTTACCATTGCCGGGACACAATTGCTGGCATCTAATGGGACAACTAACAAGCCCCCACATAAAATTAACAACCAAATCCAGGCCCCAAAGCAACGTCTAGCTGGAACAGGCTCTAAAGGCGGCTCTCAAGTAACACCACTACCGGTAGTAGGCACAGCCCAAAAGTTAAAAGAGCTCCTGACCCAGGCTCAAAAGCTTAATAGCGGGAGGTATCGTACCAGTTTGAGCGAAGTAACCCAAGACACCAGTACTGTCAAGGCAATGGCAAAAACTGAGTCAACAACTGGAAATGGGAGCGATTACTCCGCTACCAATGTGCAGGTAGAGGGTGTGGATGAAGCAGATGTGGTAAAAACCGATGGGAAATACCTCTATCAAGTTAATGGCAACCGCGTACTAATCTTAGAAATCTACCCTGGCGATAAAATGAAGGTAGTTAATACTTTGAAATTCAGTCAGGAATTCAACCCACAAGAGCTTTATGTCGATAAACAACACCTCGTGGTGATTGGCAATAATTATTACCAAACCTCCATCGAAAAACAACCGCCTCAGGAAAAT
>CAZKEO010000426.1:0-2502 GCA_964551785.1 uncultured Eubacteriales bacterium
GGTTCCGTTTTTATCCTTGAAATCTTCAAAACCAAACGTGTAATCCCGAACAAATGCCTGATCATACAGATTGGAGTTGATAATTACATTCGCCTGACCAAGAGCAAAAGCCCCATAAGTACCTGGCCGGATCGGCACCCACTCATCCGCTTTAATTCCGGTCAACCCCAGGCGGGGATGAACGGACACCAGCTTACCCCGCTGTGGCCGGCCGCGGCGCATAAAGGCGACCGAAGCCAGGTTGCCGATCACATTCCGGCTGGTCTCCAACAAATTTCCGCCGATGCAGAGTACATAATTGGAATTGCTCAAATCATACGCCGGAAGGCCATTGATGCCCTGGGTCAAGAACATCGCCTGACGCGCCGCCTGTTCTCCAAGGGCATCCATATTGATCACATTGGGTGACCCATACGCTCGCATAAATTGTTCAAAAAGGAACCGCATCTGTCCCCGTGCCCCACCATACACCAGGGCAACAGTATGGGCTTTGCCGTCTTTGCGGAAGGCAGAAAGCTCTTTGCCGATTTTTTCCTGAGCCTCTGCATAACTGACCGGTTTCCCGTCAATCATCGGAGACAAGATCCGTTCAGGACTGTACAATGCTTCCTGGGAGGTTTGCCGCTTGGTAGCTTCATCCTCGAGTTTGATATTTAGATCTTGCAATGCTTCCTGTGCACTCTGCCGTTTAGTGGCTTCATCTTCCAATGTGGTGTTCAGGTCCTGTAGTTCCCGACTTTGTTCTTTGGATTTTACCTCACCTTCATGGATAGTGTTTATCATACTATTCGCTTCTTTTAGTTGCCAGCGAAGTTCGTTAATTTCGATTAACTGTTGTTTTTGAATTTTTAAATCGTTTTTTACAATCACCACGATCTACCCCTCCAGTGCCACAAAATGCATCTTTCTACACAGGACTAATTCACGATAAGTTGAATAATACCTCTATTGATCCCTTTTATAGGAATATTTTAGTATAATAGACTGTTTTCCTAAAATTTGAATCTCAACAATAATAGCGAAAAAGAAAGCCGCATCCCGAGGATACAGCTTTCTTACATTCATTTAGTCGCAATCTTAAAATCTTAAAGTTGCACCTAGTCCGACTCGGTGACTATCATTGCCATAGTCCGGCATAAAAGATCGATAATTAATATTAAGATCAACATTTGGAGCTACGGTAGCATTGGCACCAACTTGCACTTCTTTAAAACTACTACCAGCGACCAGAGATACATAGCCATCCACGCTAGGGGCTAAGGAAGCATTCAGTGCTACACCTGCATAAACCGTTGAACTTGAATTATAATCTCGACTACCAACAATAGCTCTAAGATTATTAGTAATATTATACTGTCCATAGATGTCGTCATTTTGAAGTCCCAATGTAAGATTATTAGTCAATTTATGTTCAAGATAAAAAGAATCATGCACATAACCAACAGCCGTCTGGTGATTTGCTAAATTGTTAATTGGGGCGGCAAAGCCTGTGCCCGTACCAACACCCAAAAGAACAACTAAAGCAACTATCGTTTTTTTCATGGAAAAAGCCTCCTACTTATTTTCTGTTTACTAACAACTCTATTATTGAATTATTTCAATAGAGTTCAATACATCCCCAGCAAAATCAAGTTTTTGGGAACCATAAATCCAAACTTTACCGTTTTCTTCAATGTGAGTAGGTTTTCCCCAGCTTAAACGGATTTGCTCTTTTGTCATACCATTCTCTACATTCCCCTGTTCAACGTTGCTCCACACATCTTGAGACCAACCAAAACTCACTCGCGGGTCTTCTATAAAGAAAGCCTCTTGCCAAGGAGAAGTCTGTGTCCACTCATTGGCCGAAACATTTGTCCAACTGTAAGATATGGGTAACATGGCCTTTTGCCCGTTGACTGATACAATTAACCAGATAGGCTCTTGAGATTGATTACCAGCATATACATCAACTACTGTAACTGCACTACCGATTGGAATCGTAACTGCCGTTGGTGTTTCATCTATCCCTGGAATATATAATCCTGACAATTCCCTAAACTTAGGATAAATGGTTTTACCCAAGAACTGTTGTCGAGCATTCATTAGATCTGATGTTAATACCAAACCTTCTAATTGTTCACGGATCGTTTGTCCAACCAATTTTTCGCCAGTATCATTTACGGTCATATAAACCATAAAGTCTTTCTGGTTGCCGCCAGCTGGAAAGGATGCCATTTGAGTCACTGTAACTTGTTTGCCAACATGTTCCCCATAGGAAATGGGAACTGCGCTATTCCCTTCGCCCCCCTGATTTGCCTGATCTACTTTAAAAATTTGATATCCAGCAGCTTGTTTAGCCGCTGGCAAAGCAAGAAAGGTGAAGCTATGGCCTGTCCATTGCTCTGTGGCTACATTAGTAGGTGGTATTCCACTCGATACCTCCGCCGAAACTAAACCAGCAGTTCCAAATGATAATAATAAACTCAAAACCACTAAAATACGTACGCTAACTGTTTTCATTTT
>CAZKEO010000427.1:0-2502 GCA_964551785.1 uncultured Eubacteriales bacterium
AGACAAGGTCATAGTAGGGGACGATGCTTATTTTAGCAGAAATGATCTTGTCACTAACCATCATCTTACCAGCTGTCCATGCTAGTACGCCCCCGCCCAGATAAATAATAAGCGGAAATCTTTCCATCCACTTAAGCAGGAAACTACTTCCCCAAACGATAACGGGAACGCTAATCGCTAGTCCTAGCAGTACCAACCAGACGCTTCCATGCGCTGCACCAGCAATGGCCAACACATTAGCAATCCCCATAATCATATCAGCAACGATAATGATCTTAATCGCTTCAAGTAGATTGTTTCCGGTGTCGCATTCCACAGCCCGTTCTTCCACCAGCAGTTTGATAGCAATCCAAACCAACAGCAGACCACCGATAAACTGGAGATAGGGTATTTTAAGCAAGTAGATTGCCACACTGGCTAACAGACCTCGTACTACAACGGCGCCGATTACCCCCCAGAACATCGCCTTCTTGCGCAGTTCAGGCGGCAGGTTCTTGCTTGCCAGGGCAATCAGAATGGCATTGTCTCCACCCAAAATAATGTCGATAATGATAATGCTAAATAATGCAACTGATAATTCTGCTAAGCTCAAGAAACACAACCTCCCGCATTTGATAAAGCTGATAAATCGCCCATCAGTAATTCAGTTTTCAACGTATTCATCTTATGTTTTCCTCCATTTCTATTTGTATATGATGGATTTCTATTTAAAAGCAGAGCGAGTATACCGCCAACTAATTTACGAAAAAGCGTATTCTAACTAGCTGTCTTCAACTCTCGCAATACATAATTAAAAAAACAAAAAAGACCTTTGCCTCCCTAATGGAGGCAAAAGTCTCACTAAGCCGTACTTTGGCTGACAGAACCAGGTCTTTGGGACCAGGATGTTGACTCTGTCGAATCTAGTTACTCCCCTTTGCTTAGTGTGAATTATACTAGATAAAGTGCAAGTCTGCAAGGGTAATTTCGAGCAATAAGGATGAGTGGTAATTGAACAGAATAGAAGATTAAAGCAAGAGGCATATTGCATCATATGGCAGAAATCGTTATTCTGAATAGTATCCTGCAGTATCCATCTTTGCTGGTAGCAAAGAGGTGTTATGTACTAGTTTACAAATAGAAGGGGTTAAAAATGCTAAATGAATTTTCTAGAACCGAGCTCCTCATAGGTAAGGAAGCGCTTCATAAATTAGCCGCTAGCCGGGTGGCGGTTTTTGGAATTGGGGGAGTGGGAAGTTATGCAGTCGAAGGTCTGGTGAGATCGGGAGTAGGTAAACTGGTCCTGATTGATGACGACTGTGTTTGCCTGACCAATATCAATCGCCAGCTTCACGCCACCCACAAAACGGTGGGCAAACCCAAAGTGGAAGTAATGCGCGATAGGGTATTGGAGATCAATCCCCGGGCGGAAGTGGAAATCTATCAACGCTTTTACATGCCTGAGCAGGCTGAAGAATTGGTAAGAGCAGACTATGATTATATCATTGATGCCATTGACACCGTTACTGCCAAGATTGATCTGGTGGTTCAGGCCCAACGGAAAGGCATACCCATTATTAGTTGTATGGGTGCAGGAAATAAACTTGATCCCAGCCGATTTGAAATTAGCGATATCTATTCGACTTCGATCTGTCCCCTGGCCAAGGTTATGCGCAAAGAGCTCCGCAAAAGGGAAGTTCCTTCGCTTAAAGTAGTATATTCCAAGGAAGAGCCCATTACCCCGATTGCTAGCGAGGAAACCAGTTGTGCCGACAACTGTATCTGCCCCCAAGGAACGACTCGAACTTGTACTGTTCGCCGCCAGATTCCCGGCAGTATAGCTTTTGTTCCTTCCGTAGCCGGCTTGTTGTTAGCCGGCGAGGCAGTGAAGGATTTAATCAACCTGATGAGGAGCGGATGAGCGTAGAATAACATAAGTTGTTCAGGATAAAGCGAGGGTCTTTTTGGCTTGTCTCAGCAAACGTAACTGAAACAGCGAAAATACAGCTAACCCCAGCCAAATTAAAACAAAGGAGTTAAGATAAACCCGGGTAAAAGCTTCGTGATAAAGGAATATTCCCAGCAGCAGGGTCAAAGTTGGACTGATATACTGCAGAAAACCAACAATGATCAGAGATGAATTGAGCGTACCTACCGAGAACAAGATCAAGGGTGCGGCAGTAACCACTCCTGCACCGATTAGGAGCAGAGCGTTTAAAGGTGAGCCGGTGCTCAATGCCCCTTGACCAGCCTGTTGAACATGCATCAGGTATATCAAAGCCAGCGGCAGCATGATTAAAGTGTCCAGTGCTAATCCGTTTATTGCCCCTGCGCCCACCATTTTTTTCAACAAACCATAGAGCCCAAAACTTAACACCAGAGAAATTGAAATCCAGGGAACCGTGCCAAAGTGAACCATTAAATTAACGTCCGCCAGCAGGGCCAGAAAGCTGGCGGCCAGTTCATTGCAGGGGATCATATCTCAGCCAATTATTACAGAAATGAGCGCAACCGGGGGAGTGT
>CAZKEO010000428.1:0-2501 GCA_964551785.1 uncultured Eubacteriales bacterium
TTGAAAAAAAGTAGGATTTATCTGAAAATGTTCTAAATTAATGGTTTTTAATATTTCGCGAATAAAAATTCCAGGATTGGCATTTCGTTCCACACTAATATGCATTAGTTCCTCGGCAGTACCCTCTACTATACCTTTTGGCAAAGAAACCTTAAACCGAGCATTACGCAAAATATAATCTGTCATTGGCTTCAAGCCCCGCCTAGCCAATCTGTCGTTAAAGACAACTGACTGTACCGTAATGGGGACATAAACTTTCTCCTCTCGGTAGACCCTCTTAGAGTGTGTATCAGAAATCGTTAATCCATCGAATCCATCGATATAATACTTCTGTTTAGCCTCTTTTGAAAACAAGGGAATAATGCTCGTGACTCTCACATAGTTTGGAGATAGTGGGTCCTCATCGTGAAGATCATATCCGCCAATAATCGGTAAATTTATATTTTCTGCTTGCTGTGAATCCCAACAACCACCCATAAAAAACGTGACTAACAACAAACCTATAACTAACCGCAGTTTAAGCATTTTGCCTGCCTCTCTTCTTCAACAAAATTGCTCCTGTCAGTAAACCTACCGGAAACAGAATATCTATGATTATTCCGCTGATTCCTAGCCAGTTTGCATATTTGTCCCACTGTAAAATATTCGGCCCCCACAATGTAGCCAAAAAAGGCAGCGGCAGTATCGCGAAAACAATTAGTTTATGCTCCTTCATTCCACACATTCGGGCAATAGAAAAACTGCCTAAAAACAAGTAAATGGCATTAATCCGGTAAATAACTCCAATCCAGAGTATTAGAAACAGAAATTCTACCCGTTCAATCACAGGCACCTCGACTGTTTTCAACAACATTAGTACAGGCCAGCGAATGCCAGTAATAAAATCACCACCAAATACCAATAGACACACCAATACAAAAAAAAGATAAGCTAAGATAACAAGGATAATGGCTTTCAACCCTGAACGCAATGCCTCCTCCTGCCGCTTGATAAAAGGGAAAATGACTAAAAAGGAGAGGGAACCGCTATAAGCAAAGGCGCTTGCTAAGACTCCTTTATTAATTCCATTTATGCCAGTATCAGCAATAGGCAGTAGATTTAAAATGTTGGCTTCTTTTAATGGCGGCAAAACAAACAAGACCAGGAGCAATAATAAATAAAAAAACAGTTCACAAATCCGTCCAACAATCTTTACACTCTCAATAGCTAGATAACTGACCCCCAACAAAAGAAGCATCATAATAGCTCAGCTAGGCGTCTTTGGCAAGAGATACTCGTTAACCATAAATACAAAAAAACGTGCGTCCACGCTGATTAATGCTACGGTCCAAATAATATAAATCAGACTCAAAACTTTTCCCAAATAACGTCCGAAAACAGCATCTGTTATTTCAACTAGGGTAAGTCCGGGAAACCGACAGCCAACTACATACATCAAAACAACTGTCAGCAAAGGAATGCAGCCTCCCAATAGCAACGCAATCCACGCATCCCCTCCAGCTTCTTTACCTACACTCTGAGCCAGGGAAAGTACCCCAATCCCAAAAATGGACCCAAAGACAAAAAACATGGCTTGATAATTCGTCAATTCATAACCCTGATTACCCTTCATCTCGTCCATCTCCTCTTGGCAGATTCCCCTGACGTTGACGGTTCCTCATCGGAATTGAAAGAGGACGATTGCGCATTTTCCTGATGAAAGTACGGTAAAATAGATCCTTCCAGTCCCCAAACCTGACTGGAGCCAGTGGCGCAAAGTAAGGAACACCAAAGCTCTCTACCTTCGTAAGATGTACATAGAGTACAGCGACACCAAGACCAAAACCAAATGCACCAAACATGGCGGTGACAATCATTAATGGGAAGCGAATAACCCGGATCGCAAGGCCCATACTGTAGTTTGGAATGGCAAAGGAGGTTAGAGCTGTTAGCGCTACTATCATCAAAAGTAGCGGTGTAACAATTTGAGAACTAATAGCCGCTTGGCCCAGCACAATACCGCCAACAACGCCCATCGTTTGCCCGATTGGCGTGGGCAAGCGTAACCCCCCTTCCCTTAATAATTCAATGGTGAACTCCATTAACAAGAGGTTAATAATCACTGGCCAAGGCACCGTTTCCCTGGTCTGTGCAAAGGAAAGCAGCAATTTATAGGGCATTAATTCAAAATGAAAAGAGGTTAAGGCAATAAAAATTGAGGGCAAAGAAAGACTAGTAATCAGTGCTAAAAACCGTATAATTCTGATAAAACTTCCCACATAAGTCCGCTCAAAATATTCCTCCGATGCCTCTATAAATTCCACGAACAAAGCTGGGACGATAATCATAAATGGATCCCCGTTAACAGCGATAATAATTTTCCCTTCCAGCAAAGCCGCCACTACCCGGTTCGGACGTTCAGTGGTACGTGTCTGCGGAAAAATTGAATAAGGATTATCCTCAATGAATTGTTCAATTGTGCCGGACGCTAATATGCCATCGATATGGATTTTAGCGAGGCG
>CAZKEO010000429.1:0-2500 GCA_964551785.1 uncultured Eubacteriales bacterium
TTTGGTTTTAAAAAACTGTGGGTCCCTAGGAACCAATTGGGCTCTGGTTTTAATTTCGTTCCCGATATAGTAAGGTAACCCACAACCAGAATATGAAATATCACTATCAAAATCAAAAATTTTAATTTCTGCTTGCTCATTATTTCTGCGGGCTTTGGCAGCTGCTGAGGTGCCAGCAGCTACGCCGCCGATAATAAGTATTTTCATTAGTTACTCCTCGCTGGCATACCTTGCTGATCAAAGTATTTGCGTTTAAACAATAGTGCTACATTCACTAAGGCTATCATGACCGGTACCTCCACCAGAGGCCCTATTACAGCTGCAAAGGCTTGACCGCTGCCGATGCCAAAGACAGATACTGCCACAGCAATGGCTAGTTCAAAGTTGTTACTGGCTGCCGTAAAGGCTAGGGTAATAGTCTGGTTATATTGGAAACCTGCTCTCCAGGACATGTAGAAGCTGACAAAAAACATAATTGCAAAGTAAATTAAGAGCGGGATGGCAATTCTGATGACATCATAGGGAAGCTGGACAATATACTGGCCCTTCAAGATAAACATGATAATAATCGTATAGAGTAAGGAAATTAGTGCTAAGGGCGAAATAATTGGTAAAAAGCTTTGCTCGAACCACTCCTTGCCTTTCAGGCTTAATAATGAGAAACGGGTAATTAAGCCGGCTGCAAAGGGGATACCGAGGTAAATTAAGACACTTTGAGCAACACTACCGATAGTCACTCTTTCTAGGCCCTCTACCTGCCAAGTAATTCCTAACATGCTGGGAACAACTTTGACAAACAAGTAGATGAAAACAGAGTAGAAGAGGATTTGAAAAAGCGAGTTCATGGCTATCAGAGCAGCGCAGTACTCATTGTCACCTTGGGCAAGAGTATTCCACACAATGACCATCGCAATACAGCGGGCCAGTCCGATGATGATCAGTCCAATGGCATAGGGAGCCATGTCTGGTAGGAAGACTATTGCCAGGACAAACATCAAGATGGGGCCTATCACCCAGTTCTGAAGCAGGGAAAAGCCAAAGACCTTTTTATTTTGGGCCACTTTGCCAATTTCTTCGTACTTGATCTTGGTGAGGGGTGGGTACATCATGACAATCAAGCCGATTGCAATCGGCCAAGAAGTAGTACCGGTACTCAGGCCTTCTAAGGTTTTAGCAAGCTGGGGAAAGAAATATCCAGCCCCGACGCCCAGAGCCATAGCGATAAAGATCCACAGGGTCAAAAAACGGTCTAAAAAAGAAAGTCTGGCTTTGTTTTCAACACTCATGTTACAGCCTCCTAATCAGATATTTGATATTTAATTATTCAAGACAGGTTATTTGCAGGTGATGGTTTTTTCAGCTAGCTACAGTTCCAGGTTTTTTAAATCGTCCTGATAAAGAACATCAAGTCTAGGGATTTTTTTGACTAGACTGTCGAGCAACTGCTGCCTCAGGCCTTCAGTAATAGAGTAATAAACCCACTGAGCCTGCTTTCTGTCAGTAAGCGCACCAGCCTTCCTCAATACTCCCAGATGCCGGGAAGCCTTGGTTTGAGTGATGGCAAGTGCTGCTGTGAGATCACAAACACAAAGCTCTTTTTTTTCATAAAGTAGATTGATGATGCGCAGTCGAGTCTCATCAGATAAAGCCTTGAATAATTCCACCGCATCAAGCATAGGCAACTCTCCAATCCTGTTATATGCGTATAATCGAATATACACATATAGTATACACCTTATCTAGCGGAAACAGAACTATCTTTGTGTAAATTTATTGTTAATTAAAAAAGTGGCTACCCCAATTTTTGGGACAGCCACTTGTCAAATATTATACTTGACCTATTATAAATAGCTTAAAAGCATCTACATTTCAAATTTAGTTTTTAGGTATTGATAATCTTGTTCAGAAATTCGTTTGGCTCCATGTAATAAACGAGTTAAGTAGGTGTCATTAAACGTAGTCTTGGCGGAATCGAGGTCAAACTTGTCAAACGGGTACATTTTGGATAAGGTTCTACGAACTTTTTCTTTCCTGATGTTGGTAACTTTCACATCTGTGTGTACCAAAATTGCCTGTGGATTGCTGTGAACACTACTCTGAATTACCGATGCTGCGATGGGTTCAATCTTGTAAGCCACCCCAAGGTCTTCATCCAGGAAATAATCACTCATTGACAGCCCTCCTAAAATTTATTACCATTTATCTTATTCTACACTTAGTTAAAATTTCCTATCAAACTAAGCCAAAAATTACATATTTGTTTAAATCTAACAAATAAATTTATTATGTAAAGGAGCATCAGCAATGCCTCTTCCTGACTACCTTGCTCCCCGCCTGAAAATACTTTTTGTGGGCTATAATCCTGGTGAAAAATCGGAAACTGTCCAGCATCATTTTGCCGGGCGGGGCAACCAATTCTGGCGGCTGTTAGCAGACTCCCAGTTAACCAGCAGGCTCTATACTGCTGCAGAAGATGGTTTGTTACTGCATGAAAGCTTTG
>CAZKEO010000430.1:0-2497 GCA_964551785.1 uncultured Eubacteriales bacterium
CAGCTCTAAGGCTTGCTGTTTTAATAAATTTCATCCAACCCTGGTGAGTGGTCGTCCATGACCACCGCCAGGGCGTGCATCGTCCTGATGCACGGGATGAATTTATTAAACAGCTGTGCCAAGACCTGCTAGCGCACTATCTGAGATGCTCCTAAACCGGAACAGGCACTCTCCCTGGGCATAGTGACGTGCCTGAGATAGCACTAATAAGAAATATTGGACTGGGCTTCACTAACTTGTCAGCGAGTGCAATAAAAAGAAGCATAGCTGTTTCGCTACGCTTCCGTACTCCCTAATCATGCTGCTACGCTATTACTCAAAGAACTATCTTACTTACTATCGTATCTACTTACTATTTCGTCTGCTACTAACTTATCTAACTCCTTTACCTACTGCTAGTAATTAGCTTCAAGCCCAGTCCCGTAAAGACAGTGGCCGAGGCCAAATTCATTACTTTGGCAAAGCCAGGCTTTTTCAAAATCACATCTCCAAATAGCCGAGTGTGCCAAAGATTAATGCCACAAGCACCATGAAAATCAGCCCTAAGGTGATCATCTGGAGGGGAATATTGCCGTATTGTGCATTGACAAATTGGGGCAAAAAGGCTAGAAAGAATAATGCTACCTTGGGGTTCAGGATATTCATAAAAAAGCCTCGCATGAGCAAACTGCTGTGCTTAACATTACTTTTATCCTGATTAACTACCAAGGGGTCGTTGCGGTGTTTAACCGCTTGAAAGGCTAAGTAAAACAAATATAGGGCACCCAGTGTTTTGAATAGCACAAAGGCCACTTCCGAGGTTTTAAAGATAATCGAAAGCCCAAAGGCAGCTGCCATGGTATGCACTGAATTTCCTAGACATAAGCCCATCGCCGTAAAAAAACCAGCTTTGCGGCCATTGGTAACTCCCTGGGTGATAGTGAACACAATATCTGGCCCGGGAGCAAGAATCAACATGATTGAAGAGGTGATAAATACTAGCAGTGAAGCTAATGAAAACACAGAAAATCTTCCTTTCCGTTTAGAGACTGTCGCCGAAATCTGCTCTAAATTTTGCTACCAGCTCGGTTTGCCATGCTGAATCTGCGGTCAACTTTCCAAAGAAGAAGCGTAGAATCTTGGGCTCTTCCACAAAGTTCAGTCCGCCAATAAGTTTACGATTATCGTACAGCCACGCGATCCGATCAATCGCATATTTAACTTGGGATAGTGTAAACACCCTTCTAGGCATCGCTAGTCGTAACAGCTCCATTTGGGAAAATGTTTCGTTGCCATTTTCATCTCTTTGTTCGGATAGCGTGCCTCGTTCCATCCCACGGACTCCACTAACTAAATAGAGTGCCGAAGCTAGTGCACCTGCTGGATATTGGTCTTGGGTCAGATGGTCCAAAAACTGCATCGCATTCAGATGACAGCCTAAGCCACCTGGTGGTGTTACTACTGGTACTCCTCTTTTCAGGAGTTCTTCGGCCATATAAGCAATAAATTGTGGACCTTGACTAATCATATCTTCGTCCATGGTCTCATCTAGTCCAACTGTGATTGCTTCCATCTCCCGGACAGACATGCCTCCGTAGGTGAGGAAGCCTTCAAAAAGTGGTACGAACTCGCGAATTTTGAGATAAATTTCCTGATTATTGGTGCAAATCCCGCCACCACGACCATGACCAAGCTTGCGGGCGGAAAAATAAATAATATCTGACAGGTCGGACATCGCACGGGTAATTTCCCTAATACTCATCTTCTGACAAAGTGCTTCCCTGAGCTTATTAAAATAAAGATTATCAGCTAACAAACTCGCATCTAAGACAATCAGCAGACCAAATTGGTTACAAACTTCCCGTACTTGATGCATATTTTCGAGGGAGAAGGGCTGTCCGCCAATTAAGTTAGTTCCGGCCTCGAGGCGTACAAAGGCGATCTTATCAGGCCCTACTCGGTCAATCAAGGCTCGTAATTTATCGATATCCATATTCCCTTTGAAGGGATGTTCACTAGATATACAATCACTTAGCAGTAGCAATTAGCATTTCATAAGTATGTTTCAACGCAAGTTTACATTTCTTTAATTCCTCATCACCTGCGTTCTTCCACCTTTCTAATCCTAGTTCATTCTCTATTATCATAACTGCTTTCTGCTGAATGTCGGATTGTCTTACTCCATTTTCATTTTGTAAACTAGCTAGAGCAAGGTAAAGTACAGGCCCTTTGTCTATATCCTCTTCAAGATGTCTGAAGGTTTCCATTACCTTAACGGTTACTTCTGAGACGTTTAACCCTTCTGCTAATGCCTCCTCAAAACATGACCGAATATCAAGGGCCAAATCATCACTAAAAATATCGTACTCCCAAGTCCCCATGTTTTACCTCCATAGAACAAGTTATTCTAACGCTTTTTTCACCTTAGAAGCAACGGTACCATAACTACCCAGACCATAATCAGTCCAAATCTGAGGGGCAGAGGATAATGGAATACCCTCCTCATCAACATACTTTT
>CAZKEO010000431.1:0-2496 GCA_964551785.1 uncultured Eubacteriales bacterium
CAAAAATCAAGTCTAGGAGATGCGAGGTCGGTTGATCTTGCGAGGCAAAATTATCTCGTCACATGGCACAATAGGCGACATAATCAGTAGAACTTTGTTGGATTCGATCCTGCGTCACTTGCTTAGCTAAGGCTGGATTAGCAAACGACATCAGACCACCGTATCCACAACACTGAGTCTGCTCCCGATTAAAGGGTAATTCCTCACTTTGGTACCCTAATTTCTGTAAGATATTTCTAACTGCAGTATGAATTTGGCTTTCCTGTCTAGTAGTACACGCATCATGAATAGCTACCTTACCTAGACAAGCACTCTTACTGGCTGACAGCTTCAGATCAGTAGGCCCCACATTAGGCAGACCAGCTTGGTCAATTACTTCCCAGAGAGAAATAATCTCCACCTGTGGTAGCTCTGCTTTGAACATTTGGTAACAGGTAGAACAGGCCAGAATCAGGCTTGGCTTACCCATGCTTTCCCATTGGGCAGTAATTTCTTGCAAACCCGCCTGAAATAGTTCCGGACGCCCAGCCCATTCGGCTGGAGCACCACAACATCTCAGCATTAAGCCAACCCCGCTACTTTCTTTACTCCCACCTTCAGGTGCTACCCCGAGCTTTTCGCGCAGGTATTGATAAACTAGTGCTACTTGCTCTGGATTGGAACCACTTAACTGGCAGCCAGGGAAAAACATGTATTTGCTCTGCGCCCTATCTGGTTGATGCCGAGTCAGCGTGAATTGGTCACTGTTATTAAAGGCTAAATCCTGTAAAGCAAAATCATGGGCTGAAGGTGGCATTTTACCCCGGCTGACCATACTCGCCCTAGTCTCTAAGCACACAGCTCCCATATCCAACTGATTGGGACAGATTTCGGCACACTGCCCGCAGAGACTACAGGAATTAATCATCTTATTAGCCTGGCGTTTGCCCATCACGATAGATTCATTGTTATAGATTTCCCTGAGATACTTTTTGGGATAACTGCCGTAGCTTTCCAGATAGCGGCATCCCTTGACACATTCTAAGCACTGGCACTGCAAACAACGTTCCGCCTCAGCTGCTGCTTCTTCCTGACTGTAACCCACAACATCAGTCATGGGTGTTACCGGCAGTGGGTCAAAGCCCTGGGTATTTGTATGAAGCTTGGTAACAAAGCTGCCCTCATTTTCCCGTTGAGCAGTTAAGGAGGCTTGTTGCAGAAAGCGGTCAATCGAGATAGCTGCGCGTCTGCCATCGGCAGCAGAATTGATTGGAGAATACCCTGAAGCTCTGCGCCGCAGGCTGCCACCGGCAAAAACTCCCTCCAGGCTAGTGCTAAAAGTAACAGGATCAATGACCAACTGCCCTGCAGCATTGACTTCCAGACCGGAATTAGCTAAGTAATTGCCCGCTGGATTAGTTCCCACCGCAAGGTAAACTGCCTGAAATTCCCGGCTTAGTTCAGTTAATGGTATTTTGCTGCCAAGTGGCGTATTTAGGCGTATTTCAACACCAAGCCGCTGCAATTGAGCAAATTCCTCGTCAAGTACAGACCTAGGCAATTCTAGTTCAGAGAAGCCCCAGAGACTGCCCCCCAGTCGTGCCTCAGCTTCCAGCAGTACTATCTGGTAGCCTTTTTTGGCCAAGTCTAAAGTAGCTGTCATCCCACTTAACCCACTACCAACTATCGCAATTCTTTGGGATTTCCCGGGTGGTATAATTTGCTTAGGCAGTGGTAAGGTGACATTCTCCACACAGTATTTTTCCAAAGCTGAAATAGAGATCGCATCTCCTGCTTCCCGACGCTTACAATTCTGTTCACAGGGGTGATCACAAATCCGGCTGATGATACCAGGAAAAGGCTGCTTTTTACGGAGAACCTCCAGAGCAGCCTTCATATCTTGTTTTTTGACCTGCGCTAGCAATGAGCGCGCATCTACATGGATAGGACAAGTAGCCGTACAGGCCGGCGGACTCTCCTGGGTACACTTTTCCTCAAGTTCTCGCAGTTCCTTTTGTTCCATCCTATCCACCCTTTTCCTTGAATTGGCATAAACCTAAGATGGGTTTTTACACCCAGCTTAGGTTTATTTTATTGGAGGTGAGTACTCAAGTTATCAATCTTTAGTCAATTATTTGCCGCAGGAGCAGCCTTTACCCTGGAGACCGGCTAAGACTTTTTCCGGTAGGGCAGGCAGTTTGGTAATCCGTACACCGCAGGCATTATTAATCGCATTGATTATCGAGGCATGCGGAGTAGTTAAAGGTAGCTCTCCTGAACCAGAAGCACCAAATGGTCCGTGCGGTCTGGGAGTTTCTACATAGTGGAGTTCAATGGCATCAGGAGCATCCTTGATGTAAGGTAGTCCGCAGCCCACCAAGTCAGTGTGTTTTTTCAGGTCTTCGAAATCCTCTGATAAGGCCAAGCCAATACCCTGCACCAGACCACCATAGAGCTGTCCATCGACAACCAGCTTATTCATGATAGTGCCTAGGTCAGCCACACAGGTCATTTTAA
>CAZKEO010000432.1:0-2477 GCA_964551785.1 uncultured Eubacteriales bacterium
TCTTAGCGGGAGCAGCGACCGTCTTTGTTCCACTCAGCATTCTGGCATTACAATATCGCACCAAGCATCCTGTTATTGAAGTTCAAAGTGTTGAACTTCCGGAAGTGCCCCCCCTTGGCGTAACTACGCAAATTTAACACGCTACCCCTAAAACTACAGTTGCTTCCAACCTTGTCTAGATTACTGAACTGCGGATATAATAAAGGAACAGGCATTAACCTTTGCTGATGGCATAAAAAAGGAGGACACTAATGTCACTCAAATTTCGAGACCCCGTCAATGGCTTTACCCATCTGGCCGGTGCTGTATTATCCGTTTTGGCCTTGATCATGCTGGTTTACAAGGCAGTTGAGTATTCTACCGTTTGGCAGGTTGTCTCCTTTACCATCTTTGGGGTGAGCTTAATCCTGCTCTATACTGCCAGTACTCTGTACCATCTGTTACCTTTATCAGAAAAAGGTGTCCAGATGTTACGACGAATTGACCACATGATGATTTTTGTACTGATTGCTGGGACCTATACCCCACTTTGTCTTGTTCCCTTAAGAGGTGTTTGGGGTTGGTCTTTATTAGCCAGTATCTGGACCTTCGCTCTGGCAGGAATTATCCTCAAAGCCGTCTGGCTCAAGGCCCCCAGGTGGTTTTCCACCTGTTTGTATTTAATTATGGGTTGGTTAGTGGTCATTGCCTTTCTGCCTTTAATGCGCTCTGTACCAGGACCGGGTTTAACTTGGTTGGTAGTTGGTGGTTGGTTATACAGCATTGGAGCGGTAATCTACGCGCTGAAACGCCCCCAGTTTGCCTTTAAGTGGTTTGGCTTTCACGAATTTTTCCACTTATTCGTTATGGCAGGTAGCTTTAGTCACTTTTGGTTAATGTATCGCTACATTCTATATTTGAATTAAAAGTCAGCTATAATATCAGGTTTTTAGCTAAAGTTTCCTTTAGATTAACACTATCGCTACCCATGCAAGCGCAATTCCCAGTACAATACTTGCTACCGCATAGAACATTGCTTTGAAATTTTGACCATCCTCAGTTAAAATCATCGTTTCATAACCAAAGGTAGAAAAGGTGGTAAAAGCCCCTAAGAAACCAACCCCTACGCTCATTCTAAACAGATCACCAACTAAGCCCTTCCCGTTTAAGGCCACTACAAGCCCCAAGAGAAAACTCCCCACGACATTAATCAATAATGTTCCTAAAGGAAAAGCTACCGGCCAAAGCCGGTCAACTAACTTGCCGCATAGGTATCTGGCAATTGCACCGAACACCCCGCCGATACCAATTAACCAAAACTGCACTGACCCCACCTCACCTCTGATACTCTGGCTCTCTCGTGCTCTGCTGTTTAGCTGTGAGGCTTGACCCGATTTTTTTTGCTAAATAAAATCCGGTGTAAGTACAGCTTAAGCCTCCGATGAGACTGAGGCCAACATATAAGAAAGCCAAGTTGGTCTGGTTATTAGCTAACATCCAGACTGTTTCGACACTAAAGGTTGAGAAGGTGGTAAAGGCTCCGATAAAACCAGTACCAACTGCAAGACGGTAATTAACTCCCACCTTGAGATGATCTAGCACCAATGTCAGAAACAAGCCCAGCAAAAAGCAACCGATTAAATTAATCAGTAAGGTCCCGGTGGGGAAACCAGCAGTATTTAGTCCAGTAAGAAAGTTACCGAGGTAAAAGCGAGATATCGCACCGAAAAAACCGCCTAAACCAATACTAAGTAACCTTTTCAGCATTGTCCGATCCCCTCAAATACTTCTTTACATCCTCAGGGATTTCACCCATCCCAGTCAAATGTTTGACCAAAAAGGAGTTTTCCATCATAACCTTCATCGACCTTAGCAAGTAGTCCCGCTTAAAGGGATCTTCCAGCTGGTCATACTCCTTAATTTTGTCCATGTAATAACTGCGGTAACAGGCAATTACTGCATCTGAAATCTCTTCCATGGTCATATTTTTCGGCTTGACAACAGGCTCCACGAAATTATATTTAGCAAAATCTTTTTCGACCACATGATCTTTTAATTCTGGATAAATATCAGCATAAGGCCAGGGTGCAATTAGCAGAAAGTGGGCAAAATCAGGGTTATAGTGCTTTGCCAATTCTAAGGTTTCGGCAATATGTTCAGGGGTGTCGTCAGGCATACCTAAGACAAAAGAACATTCGGTCAACATCCCGGCATCATTAATTAATTTTATCGCAAGCTGAGATTGTTCACAGGCAATATCCTTCTTAAAGTGATTTAAGGTATCCTGGTTAGTGGCCTCCACCCCAACGTAGATGTGGAGTGCACCAGCCTTCCGATATTTCCACATGATGTCAGCATCCCGGACAATATCCCCAACGCAGGTCTCAAATAAGAGGTAAACGTTAGTCCGCCGCTCAATCATTAAATCTAAAATGCGCTCCCAACGCCCCCTTTTCCGGGTTGCTTATTCCTCAGAAAGCATTACCCCCTTGACACCC
>CAZKEO010000433.1:0-2475 GCA_964551785.1 uncultured Eubacteriales bacterium
GGCAGCCGGTCAGGAGGCCAAAGGGGCGACCCTTTATGTAACATTAGAACCCTGCTCGCATTATGGCCGCACTCCTCCCTGTACTGAGGCAGTTATTCAGGCGGGAATCAGGAGAGTGGTAGCTGCCATGACTGACCCCAATCCCTTGGTTGCTGGGAGAGGATTAGAACAACTGCGGAACGCCGGCTTAGCGGTGGAAGGTGGGCTGCTGGAGGCTGAGGCTCGGCAACTTAATGAAATTTTTATAAAGTATATTTCTACCCGGGAACCCTTTGTCTTAATAAAGTCAGCCATCACCCTTGACGGTAGAATTGCCACTCATGCAGGGCACTCGCGTTGGATTACTAGTCCGGAGGCTAGGTCGTATGTACACCAACTCCGTGATGAATATCAAGCGATCTTGGTGGGGATTGGGACCGTCTTAGCTGATGACCCAGAGCTAACTACTCGTTTAGCTGAGAAAACAGGTCAGGACCCAATCAGAATCATTGTCGATAGTGAAGCGAGACTGCCTTTGGAGGCCAGAGTATTGACCCAAGCATCGAATGCCCCTACACTTGTCGCGGTTACGAAAAGAGCCTCACACGCCAAACTGGCCCAGTTAGAGCAAGTGGGAGCACAAATTATCCTGGTGAATGAGGATACTTCCGGTAGGGTAGACTTAAAGCACTTAATGGTGCAGTTGGGACAAAGAGAAGTAACCAGCATTCTGGTGGAAGGTGGAGCACAAATCAACGCTGCTGCCCTCTCAGCAGGCATCGTGGATAAAGTAGCGATGTTTATTGCCCCTAAAATTATTGGAGGCGAGCGGGCTCGGGGACCTGTTGGTGGTCTGGGAGTTAGGACTATGGAGGAAGCCTTACAACTACAGGACATTAAAGTCCGTCAATATGGTCCTGATGTGTTAATCGAAGGCTATATTCCGGAAGGAGCGAAACTATGTTTACCGGAATTGTAGAAGAATTAGGCCGACTTAAGGCCATTAGAAAAAGTAGTAAATCAGCATTGTTAGACGTTGAAGCAGGTCTAGTTTTGCAAGATGTCAAATTAGGGGACAGTATCGCCGTTAATGGTGTTTGTCTCACAGTCACCAGTTTTAATAATAATAGCTTTACTGCTGACGTGATGGCAGAAACTTTAAGCAAAACCATCCTAGGGAACTTAAAGCCCGGGGACCAATTAAACCTGGAAAGAGCACTGCGGTTAAGTGACCGCCTAGGCGGTCATTTGGTAAGTGGACATATTGATGGGGTAGGGACAATTGTAAGCCAGGAAATGGTCGATATTGCTTTGGTAACCGAGATTGAGGCACCGCCCGCGGTGTTAAAATATTTAGTGCGCAAAGGCTCAGTAGCCATTGATGGCATCAGCTTGACCATCGTGGACTTGACAGCACGGGGCTTTACCGTCTCGCTGATTCCCCATACTGCTAAGCTAACAACCTTAGGCTTCAAAAAGACCGGGGATAGCGTTAATTTAGAAGGTGATGTGATTGGCAAATATGTCGAACGCCTAATGACTTTTGAAGCTCCGACTAATGCCAAGACCAGTAAACCCGGCTTAAATTTAGAGTTTTTATCTAGCAACGGCTTTCTGTAGACAATATCTTAAGAGGAGTGGTCACTGTGAAATTTAATACGATTGAAGAAGCTATTGCTGATATCCGGGAAGGACGGATGATAGTAGTAGTAGATGATGAAGACAGGGAGAACGAGGGTGACCTGCTAATGGCAGCAGAGAAAGCTACACCGGAGGCAATTAATTTTATGGCAGTGCATGGCAGGGGACTGATTTGCTTGCCCATGACTGGAGAGCGGCTTATTGCCTTGGATTTGCCACCGATGGTCAATGACAATACTGACCCCAACGGGACAGCCTTTACAGTTTCAATCGACTATAAGACTACGACTACTGGGATTTCTGCCCATGAGCGGTCAGATACCATCCTGTCAGTAATTGATCCTGATACCAAACCAGCTGACCTCAGACGCCCAGGGCATATCTTCCCATTACGGGCCAAAGATGGTGGTGTCCTGCGGAGAGCTGGTCATACTGAAGCTGCTGTCGATTTTGCCCGCATGGCTGGCCTCTATCCGGCTGGCGTAATCTGCGAAATCATGAGTGAAGATGGCACTATGGCCAGGATACCTGAGCTGATCGAGTTTGCCAAAAAGCATGACCTTAAGCTAGTAACGATTGCTGACCTGATCCAATATCGCAGAAAAACCGAAAAGTTAGTTACCAGAGTAGAAACTATCAAATTACCTACCAAGTATGGTGATTTCCTGGCAACCGCTTATGAGAGTGCCTTAGATGGCAAAACCCACCTGGCCTTGCACAAAGGTGACCTTGAGCAACAGGAAAGTGTACTGGTCCGTGTGCACTCAGAATGCTTAACAGGAGTTGTCTTCGGCTCAGGACGCTGTGACTGCGGGGATCAACTGGCCGCGGCTTTACGCAAGATTGAGAAGGAAG
>CAZKEO010000434.1:0-2470 GCA_964551785.1 uncultured Eubacteriales bacterium
GATTATAATCAATTGTGAAGAAGTCAGTTCTTTACCTTCAGTATCATAGAAAATCCGTCTGTCTCTTTGGAAAAAGCCATCTTTTAATAAAAAATCTCTGGGCTGTTGTGTACGGTCAGCGCGTAGTTGCCAAATGCGTTCCACCAGCTTGGCAATATATTCGGTGATCTTATTATCCTGCCTTAAGCTATCGGGATCATAGTCTGGTTCCCGTACAGCTGAAAAATCCAGTCCAGCCATTGCCATGATGATCCCTAAATTGACATAGGGCAAGGCCGACTCGACGGCATAGCCACCTTCTAATACTGCTAGGTCTGGATTTAGTTTTTGGTTCAGCGAGGCATAACCCTGAGCGGAGATATTCATACTACCCAAGGGATCAGTATAATGGTTATCCTGACCTGCAGAGTTAAGAATTAATTCTGGTTTGAATGTTTTTAGCAGAGGTAAAACCAAATTATCTAAGACATAATGCATACCTTCGTCAGATGTGCCTGGCGGTAAAGGAATATTGATGGTTTGACCATAGGCTAGCGGTCCACCCATTTCCTCAGCATAGCCGGTGCCAGGGTAAAGTGTTCTGCCATCTTGGTGAAAGGAAATGAATAAAACATCGGGATCATGATAGAAGATATCTTGGGTACCGTCCCCATGATGGACATCGGTATCGACAATCGCTACCCGTTTGATTTGGTGTTTTGCTCTTAAGTAATCAACTAAAATAGCTTCATTATTGATATTGCAAAAACCCCTGTTCCCATGTACTACCCGCATGGAGTGGTGTCCAGGCGGACGCACTAAAGAAAAACCATTTTTAATTTGTTTACCCATCAGAGCATCAGCTAAAACCAAACCAGCTCCGGCTGCCACCAGGTGAGGATTTGTCACTTGGGCTTCGACATCGGGGATGCAAATATGGGTGCGGGCAATGTCCTTCATGGTAGCTAAACGTGGTTTGTATTCTACTATTTCAGGGAGATCCAAGAGCCCTTCCTCAAAGATTTGGTCCCTCGTATATAGTAATCTTTCTTCCCGTTCGGGATGGGTTGGAGAGAGTGACCAGTCGAAAGCTGGAAAGAATATCAGACCTGTTTTCTGGCTCACTGTCTTTCACCTCCCACATAATGACTAATTTGCCACGGTGTTTCTAAGATTAAGTGGTGAATCGTCCCTACCGTTCTGGAACCACGCACAACATTAAAGATTTCATGACAAACTGTCTCGGGAGCTTCTAATCCTGCTGGAAGCCCTAAACGGCTTGCTCTTTTACTCAACCACTGTACACCTAAGTCATGAATATCTTTTTCCCGAGCGGAAGCTTTGCTCTCTAAGCCACCCTGGAAACCTTCCTCTTCGACATGGAAAATACCTTGGTCAGAGTCGGCCCTCAGGCTAATACGGACAGTAGGTCTAGCCACAGCAGCCCCTAAAGCATTAGCTACCTCACCATAGCTTGGTAAGGCAACTGTTGCACCCAGTAACTGTGCTACTGTTTCTACTAAACCAGCAGCGCCTCCCCCTACCCCAATAATGGTATTCGGTCTGTCGGGTACTTTTTGAAGTAGTTCCCAAATGCGATAAGCAGGTTCCTGCTGCCAGGCTTGAAACATCTCCTCTATCCCCTTGACAATAATTTCAGCTGCTGTAGTTATAATCTGCTGTGCTATTGCTTCAATACTAGTATCGCCTTGGACAGCTAACGGTTCCAAAGCCTGCCGCGCTTTTTCGTTACTACCGAGTTCAATTTTACCCAGTACTCTCAGGGCATCGGTTGGGGTAGGCACTGGTCCGCCCATACAAGCCGCCTGACCAATGCGCTCTGGTAAAATTGTCAGCTTACCCTCCGAGAAGCAGACATGACTGTCTCCACCAATTGGCAGGGCATTAATGGCAAAGGAGCGTACTTGAGTCAAATTACCAGCTATCGCAACACCCTTAGAAGCCATTAAGGGACGACCTGATAATATTAAGGCTAAATCTGTGGTGGTTCCACCGATATCGACTACCACACCAGTCTGAGTAGAACCAGTTAAAGATAAAGCTCCTAAAACACTAGCAGCAGGGCCTGAAAAAACAGTTTCGACCGGGTGTGTAATCGCTTCTACTAGAGGTAGTGTACCCCCATCAGCTTTCAGGATCATAATTGGTGCTGTGATATTACGCTGCTGCACTGCGGTTTGCACTGCTCCAACAAAGCTCTCATAGGCCTCTATGGCTGCAGCTGTTAACACCGTATTCACTGCTCTCCTTGGGAAATTTAACATTGGGCCACAGCGATGGCCAAACTCGATTCTGAAATTAGGAAAACTGTTTTGCAGGATTTGAGCCACCTGTAGTTCGTGCTTATGATTATGGACTGAAAATTTACCAACGATGGCGATATGGGTAATCTCTCGCTCTGCAAAAATCTTACCAGCCGCCATTATTTCCTGTTCGTTAAGTTTACCTTTGACCCTGCCCCGATGGTCTA
>CAZKEO010000435.1:0-2467 GCA_964551785.1 uncultured Eubacteriales bacterium
CTTTTCAATGTCTTGTTAACTTACTTTTAATTCACACAAGATAATTCCCTAGCCAAATGCTGCAGTGCGCCTTCAATGTTGCTTTCCATTGGTACAGCAGCTAAGACTACCTCAACTCTTCTAGTACCCGCATATAGAGACGCCCGATGATAGACTCTATTTCTGTTCTGTAGTGATTCCCACGTTTGTGTTCTGCAGGGATAAACCAGACAACTAATAATTCGCTGAGTGTTAAATGCGGTCGAATATGCCAGTACTTGTAGTAAATCTGCTCTGTGGCTCTCCTTAATAATACTATCAATATCTCCCCATTTGGTATGATTAAGTTCTTCCCAATGTCCTTTATATTTCGCATCGAAAATGATCGTTTCACTTTCCCGCTCTAATACGATATCGGGCAAAATATATTTTTGAGAACCATAATATGGTGGCTCCCAGTTCAGGGAGGTTACGGTCTCCATTTTTCTTCCTACACGCACGATGCCACCTATTTTTTTTGACACCCCAGTAACTACCGTCTCTAACCAAGCCTCAAAAAACTGCTCCATGCACATAACCCAGGGTAATCCTTGCTGATCAGCTAATCCCGCTAGTCCACGCTCTTCTATAGCCCACTCCATTGTCTGAATTCCATCACGAAAAACCTCGTTTTTATAAGGGACCCGATACCAAAAATCTAATAATCTGGCCGCCGGTTGTTTAGGTGGTATGTGTCGTACCTGTTCTAACAAGGATTGACAGATCGTAATGAGTTTAAGCACAGCCACACCCGCAGTTCTTTGCGATTGCAAACTTGCTAGCTGTTTAAGGAGGGTAAAGTGGATAGCTGCTTTTAATTCATGATCCTCGCTTAGGTCTGGATAGCGGCAAGGAACCTCTAGAAACTTTCCAGCCGTTATTTTAGTATTCGCATACTGTAACCAATTGACATTACCACGTGGGGCAGGAAGTTCCGCGTCACAGAAATCAAACTTTCTAACCAAATTATTCAATAACACTTTAAAACTAGCCAAAATAACAGTCGAAAGTACCCAGGGGGGCACTTTTCGATCAGAACGTGGAAGCAAAGGTAGTTTAAGTAGAGTCGGGAGTACTTTCCATCCCATTTCACCCAACATCATTCCCAGACCAGACCAGCCAAAACGTGGTTTAATAACAAGTCCATAATCTGCTTTTCCCGAGGTTGGCGAAAGTAATGGTATAGCACCAACTTTTGTACCAGTTGTAAAGACCAGGTCCACGTGCTGACCATCATAGGCTAGTTCCGCGGTAGTCCCAAAACTATTTAGAATCCCCTTGTTTTGGGCAATAAACAGATTTGCCAATCGTGCTGAGATACCCTGCGGGTCCCTTGGAAGATCACCCTTAAGTAGCATCGTTGCTGGTATCCGCAATTTTGAAGAGTCAACTATATCGAAACAACTATCTTCCTTTGGTTTTATACGACGAATTGGGCTGGGAACTAATTTCAGCTTCCCTTTGCTTTTCTTTTTCATAATCACATACCTTCAATCCACTGTAGGTATGCTCGGATATGCTCAGTAAATCCCGCTACATACCCCTGAACCAAATACTCCTCCAGCAGTGGGGCTAGGTTAACTTTAAGATATTGTACAGCCAATTTATCATCCTTCTCTAAGAAGTAGGAGTGTCCTGGTACTAACTCCATAGCATCAGCACTGGCATGTTCAACAAAGATTGACACTAAATCCTCGAAGGCCTTTTGCATCACCTTCCCGCCAAACTCTCTCACCACGCGTGTTTGTGGCCAAAGTTTTACGAAAGCGAAACGTCGCCGAACTGCTATATCAAAAATAGCAATGCTCCTGTCGGCACTATTCATAGTTCCCAATATATGCAAGTTAGGTGGTAGCCATAATTTATTTTCAAAAGGGTTCCCAAAATCAAAGGACAATGATAAAATGCGCTCCTTTGCATCCTGATATTCTAGCAAAAATATTGCTTCACCTAGTACCTTCGAAAGGTCAGCTCTATTTATTTCATCAATATGAAGCAGAAATGGTTTGTCAGGATTCTGCATAGCTAATTCAACTGCTTGCATTAAAAATCCTTTCTGAGGAGCGAATCGAAAACCCATTCCCTCAGTTGTTTGTAATGGTGCTAATCCACCCACAAAGTTTTCATAGGTGGTATTTGGATGAAACTGTATGGAAAAACCATTTCCATGATAAAATTGATCAAGTATTTCTAAAGCCATCCTAGTCTTCCCTGTACCTGGAGGCCCCTGTAATACACCAAAACGCCGAATATGTAACAGGTCTCTGACCTCTACACTGGACACGTCAGGCATTAAATGAACAAAATATGCTGAACGTATTTCTTCTGCATCACTTGCTGATTTTAACGGATACTGACCTCGTTCTTCAAATAAAAGATCTAAATATGCCTTCAATGCAATCTCTGTGATTTCTTCATTTTCGGTAGGAGCAAAAAAACCATAAATTAC
>CAZKEO010000436.1:0-2465 GCA_964551785.1 uncultured Eubacteriales bacterium
TCATAACGAATTAACACAATCGGTTTTACAAGCACTTTAGCAATAAATACAATGGCTAAAATGGCTATCATTAAGAAAATCAAGGACATCGTCAGCATTGTTCTTGTTAAACTAGTTACTTGCCGAGTAGCTTCTACTTCTGGCGCCGCTACAATCACAATCCAACGTTGATCCACTGGCAAATTGATGGGGGTGGCGATTGCAACTCTCTGCACACCATCCACAAAACTATATAGTCCTGTGGACTGTTTTCCAGCTGCTGCGGCCTTGAATAAGTTAATCAAACGTTCATCAAGTTCACTTTGCTGCAATTTAAGATCGGGGTTGATTTTCTTGTCAATAAGACTTAGTTTCCCCATAAGCTCAGGTCGTTTAGGATGAGCAATAATCATACCTGACTGATCTGCAAGTTGGCCATAACCAGTATCTAAAAATTTCATATCTTTAATCGTATCTGTCAGTCTTTCCATAGAAAAAGTGCCAAGCAACACTCCTGTTATCTGGCCATTATTCATCACTGGCACTGCCAAAACAACCGCTAATTTTCCTGTAATCTTTGAAACTAAAGGATCTGAAACAACAGCTTTTTTGGTTGCTAACACTTTCTTAAAGTATTCTCGATCACCATAGAAAGCTTTTTCTCCAGTATTGGCATTCCCTGCACCGTCAGGTGAAATAAAAATCATAGCATCAAAAATGCCAAGACGTTTGTGTGCCTCTGCTAGCGCCTCCGTAATCTGTACCTTATCAGTCCCTGTCCGAATACGCTGAATACTGGCCAAATCTTCTAGTTGGGCAATCATCATTTCTATATCACTTTGCACCCGCTTGCTATAGTCAGTTCCCACTGCTTTTCCGGTATCATCTACGCTCTGCGTCAAAGCTTGTTTTGCTAAATAATAACTAGTACCAGATAAAGAAATTAACACTATTCCATGAGATTCCCCCATTTGTAGTTTTAAGCACTCCAGATGGTTCTACTGTCATATATCCTGTAAGGGAATTAACAAATGAAACACTGAGCAGATCAGCCGTTCCGATAGTCTGCATGCTCCAGTTTACCCCGCAGTTGGTTGTCTTCAGGACTTTGCCGCTATCACCGCAAACATAACCTGTCAGAGAATCATAAAAATATACATACCTGAGATTAGTTGTTGTAATATTGTAAGGCTGCCATCCGGTTATTCCGCTTGTTGTCCTGAAAAGTTCTCCGTGATCGCCTGCAGCAAAACCTGTATTCTGATTAATAAATGTAATACTTCTGAATGCATAACCATTATTTGAAGCAATTGAAGTCCAGGTTGCTCCTCCGTTAAATGTGTATAATATTACTCCACCGGCACCAGTTAAGTAACCTGTATTCACATCAAAAAAATACATAGCATACAAATCACTTGTTGTTTGGGTCGGGATATTTACCCAATTATTTGAACCCGAAACGTTCTTAAGGAAAGTTCCTCCTGTGCCAATTACATAACCTGTATTTCGGTCGAAAAATTTTATTGCGTAGAAATCTGTTTGCGGAGACGGATTACGATAAGACCAATCAGAATTTTGGGTAAATATTACGGATGGAAGAAGGAGCAACATAAAGAAATATAACTTCATGGCAGACTCCTTATAATTAGGTTTACTCAAATATAATCAATAATCTTAGGAATTATTATTTACTAATTTACACTGCTTTAAAAATTGCAATTATAATGCAATTACGTTATTTTTGTTTGATATTTAATAACTTTGTTATGCCAAAAACATTATGCATTTAATTGACTGGATCATAATTGCGTTATACTTCGTCATCAGCCTTGCAATAGGTTTGTACTATTATAAGAAAGCAAGCGGCAACACAGAAGATTTTTTCCTGAGCGGAAGAAAGCTGCCATGGTGGCTTGCAGGCTTAAGTATGGTGGCAACAACATTTGCCGCGGATACTCCCCTTGCAGTTGCGGAGCTTGTTGGGCAAAACGGCATTGCCGGCAACTGGCTGTGGTGGAATATGTTGATTGGCGGAATGCTCACAGTATTTTTCTTCGCCAAACTTTGGCGCAGGGCAGGCATATTGACAGATGTTGAATTCATTGAGCTGAGATACTCTGGCAAATCAGCTTCATTCCTCAGGGGATTCAAAGCTCTATACCTTGGCATATTCATGAATTGTATTATCATGGGCTGGGTTAATCTCGCAATGGGCAAGATACTCCTTGGTATGTTCCCTGAATATGTTAATAACGGAAACGTAATTTATTTCCTTGCAGGGTGTATGTTCATTACGGCAATTTACTCCGCAATATCCGGTTTATGGGGCGTTGCTGTCACAGATGCATTCCAGTTCATTCTGGCTATGGCAGGATGTATAATACTTGCTATAATAGTAGTGAATTCTCCTCAGATTGGCGGCATAAGCGGACTCCAGGAAAAGTTGCCTGATTGGGCTTTAAGATTTACTCCTCAGATTGGCGGTG
>CAZKEO010000437.1:0-2459 GCA_964551785.1 uncultured Eubacteriales bacterium
TGGGCATTAAATGATACTGGCATTTCTTCAGCTGCTATAGCAGCTATATCTGACGGCAGCAGACTGTTGACAGCTAATACAACCCTGTCTATAGGTATACTGCAATCAGTCCTAAAATTTATAACCTGCCCTTTGGCATGCACACCTGCATCGGTACGCCCCGCTGCTGTAATAGTTATCGGATGCTTAACTAACAATGCTATAGCTTCTTCTAAGACCTGCTGAATTGTCGGCAGGTCTTCTGTTTGCCTTTGAAAACCGTGATAGTTTGTGCCGTCATATTCAACTGTTACTTTGATGTTACGCATAAATAAATTGCTCCTTGCTTACTGATGGCCATTTCAGTGACGTTCACCTGTTTATTGTGAAGAAATAATATTGTTGTGTAATTTCACATGCTTATGAGGGTTGATGCGTACAACAAAATTGCTCTTGTTTCCCTTGTGCGCCACTAGAGCAAAAACCCTGACTCCACCTTGGGTGGCGCTGGGCAGTTCCGTCATCCGTGACTGCGCCCAAGGTTCTATCAGCGTTTTTGCTAAATGGCGCAATAACGGAACCAAAGGCAAATTCTTTTGCACACATTAACCCTCATAAGCATAAGAAATTGCACAACAATATTATATTAATCTAGAATAAACAGGAAAACGTCACTGAAATGACCATCAGCTATCTAAAAAATAAGAATATGATTGTTACTAACATTAATGCCAAAAGAACAAAGCAGTCTCGCAGGCCCATGTGCAGTTCATATAGGCTGGTTCGCTCCATGCCCACAGCATATCCTCTGGACTCCATGGCAGCAGCCAACTCGTCAGCTCTGCGAAATGCACTGATAAAAAGCGGCACCAACATTGCAACTGAGTATTTTACCCTCCTGCCAGGATTCCAAGAATCAAAATCAGCTCCTCTGGAAGCCTGGGCTTTTTGTATTTTATCAGTTTCCTCCCAAAAAGTTGGAATAAACCTTAAGGCAATATTTATCATCATTGCAATTTCACTAGTAGGACAGCCAATCCTTTTAAATGGAGAAAACAGGCTTTCCAACCCATCTGTCATCCTCACCGGTGATGTAGTCAGGGTAACAACAGAAGAAATGCAAATCAAATATATCAGTCTAACCCCCATAGTTAGTCCCTTTTCGACGCCTTCCCTGGTAATGATAATAACCCCCAGTTTACCTAACACCTCACCAGGAGTAAAAAACATATTAATCAGTAAGATAAATATAACCAGATAAATAGTTGGCCTTAAAATGCGCACAAGACTCCCTGCTACTCTAGACAATAAATATAATAGCAAAACAAAGAAACCAAACACAATATAATCAAGCGAATCTCTCAATAACAATGTAAGACTCAGTAATAGCACAGAAGAAATGATTTTTGTGCGTGGATCCAGTTTATGAACAAATGAATTGCCCGGCACATATTGGCCAAATACAATACCTTCCATAACTACCTCACAACCTTTAAAATTTCCGTCTTAATTTCTTCAACGGAAACAGGATGTCCCTCAACCGGTTTGCCCTGTTCTTTCAGCAGTTTAGCTACATTAACGGGGAGCGGAATGTCTAGATTAAGTTCAGCTAACAGCGGCTGATTCAGTAATTCTCTGATGCTGCCGTCTGCAACAATTTGTCCCTTGTTTAAAATGACTAATCTGTGGGCGATTGCAGCAATCTCACTGACTTCATGAGTCACCCAAATAACAGTGATACCATTCTCACGATTGAGCTTGTAAATAGTATCAATCAATAATTGCCGGCCCTGCCAGTCGAGCCCGGCTGTGGGTTCATCAAGAGCAAGTACCTTTGGCTTAACAGCCAGGACACTAGCTAGAGCAACCCTTCTTTTCTCCCCGCCGCTTAAACCATGAGGCTGCCGGTCCTTAAACTTTTGAGGCTCAAGGCCAACTGACCTTAAAGAACTATCAGCCGTTTCTTCTATATCAGATTTGCTAAAACCAAAATTATCTGGTCCGTACTCTACTTCTTCGGAGACAGAACTTCCGAATAACTGATGTTCAGGATATTGAAAAACAAGACCTACCTTTCTCCGTGCTTCTCTAATAGCAGAAGATGAGGAATGTATGTCAATATTATCTAAAAGAACTTGCCCTTTAGTCGGTTTGAGCAGCCCGTTAAGATGCTGCAGTAGGGTGGATTTGCCTGAGCCGGTCGGTCCCATTATTACTACCCACTGGCCTTGATCAATTTGCAGATTAACATCTGTCAAACCATTTCTGGCAAAAGTAGTCCCTTTAAAATATGTAAAACTAACATCTTTAAGATCTAACAGCATAGTATATTCACCAGTTCCTCAGCTGAATTCACTGATCTCGGTATTTGCAGCCCTTCTTTAATCAATTGATCAACTAAATCTTTTATTGGCGGAAGGGTCAACCCACACTTAAATATATACTCCCTGTCAGAAAAAAAATCTTTGGGACTACCTGAA
>CAZKEO010000438.1:0-2457 GCA_964551785.1 uncultured Eubacteriales bacterium
GCAACGTGATTTTCCCGCAGCCACTAGGTCCAATCACACTGACAAATTCGCCTTCTTGGATTGCAAGATTAATGTCCTTGAGAGCTGTAAAGTGGGTACTTTGTTCATGATAATTGAGCGAGACATTATCTATTTTGATTTTATTCATATATAACGAAAAGGGTATCGGCCTGAGCCAGGAAAGCGTATCCACACAAGCTTTACTGATTAAAGTAATCTTTCGTGGCCCCACTATCCTGGCACAGGTGCGATACCCCTTCAATCCTCCCTTACTCTTTGAAGTCGGTTTTTAGTTTAGCATAAACTTCGTCATTAGGATTGCTTTGCAGGAGACCCTCCAAGGCATTTTTATAGATACCCGTGTTGATATGGTCTTCTATTTTTAAGTCAGAGGTTAGGTAACCAGTCTTTTTCATAAACTCCCAAAACTTAACTACCCCTGCTTTATCCGGGTCAGGAATGCTGTAGATATGGCCGCTATAAGTCTCAGCCTTGATTAGCTCTTTATCAATCTTGACATATTTAGAGATGATCTCAACTGTTTCATCCTGATTGGTCTGATAGAACTTGAAGGCCTTAATTAAAGCAGTCACAAATTTCTCATAATCTGCTGGATTGGCCTTCAACTGAGAAGTCAGGGCTACCTGACGGCAGCAAGCATGGAGCTTTAATAAGTCACCAGAATACTTCACAACTTGCAGGCCTTGTTTCTCAGCCATCTTAATATAAGGGGTCCAGACTATCCCAGCATCCACACTGCCCTTTTTGACAGCCTCAAGTACGGCGGCCGGAGAATCTAATTCTTTAATGGTTAAATCTTTTCTCCAGTCTACACCTGCGTCCAGTAGTGCTCCTCGGAACACTACATCTCCGGTAGCCAAGCGCACTGTAGCAATAGTTTTACCTTTGAAGTTCTGGAGGTTATCGAACTGGGCAGCCTTTTCTGGTTTGGCAATTAAGCCATGGCCTTCCGTTTGCTGGCCGCCAAAGATAGTAAAGTCTGCTCCGTTGGAAATAAACTTTAGCGGTGCTGCTGTTCCAAAGGAACCCGCATCTAGTTTTCCTGACTTGATAGCATTTAAGCCTTCACCTGAGTTGGTGAACTGGAACAGTTCTACATCCAAACCTTGCTCTTGAAAGTAGCCTTGTTCTTTGGCCACAAAATATAGCACATGGCCGGGGGTGGGAAGATAACCGACATTAAACTTCTTTAGTTCTTGTTTCTGTTGAACAGCAGGGGATTGAGTATCTTTGGCCCCACCGCACCCGGTTAGACCCACTACGCTTAAAGCGGCGATGGCCGTTACTAATAAAACTTTCGATAGCTTACGCAAATGTGCCACTCCTTCTTATTATGTTTTACTTAAACTCGCGATATCAGCTCGCCTTGCTTAGAGGTCGCCTTCCTGCAGCAACCGTTTATAATAAAAGCCACTTGTATAAAGTGCAGCTGCTGGATTATGACCTAAGACCCGGTCTTTAGTTATTAGCGTAGTGACTGGGGCATCGGAATATTTGATGAATAGTGTATCGTGTCCGACGCAGAGACCGACGATGACATTTAGATCTGTGTTTTCCTGATTCAGCAATTTGGCCTGCAGGACTGGATTGCATAAAGACTCATGGCAACCTTGCTGAACTTTTAATTCTTCTGGGACTCCCACCGCAGTTTTATCAGTGGAGCCTACTTTACAAATAATGCTGTAGCTGTCTAAGCCCTTAGCCTCCAAAATCTTCACAAAGGTCTTAGTCTCACTCATCAAGCCGATACAGGTGGCGATGCCAATTTTCTTGGCGTTGATCCGCTTGGCAAAGGCAATGATTTCTTCGACTCTGG
Source organism: uncultured Eubacteriales bacterium (assembly GCA_964551785.1). Classification (GTDB taxonomy): domain Bacteria; phylum Bacillota; order Carboxydocellales; family JAJZTU01; genus CAZKEO01. The sequence continues at coordinate 1,838 of CAZKEO010000438.1, forward strand.
TTAGCTTGCCATAGTAGGTGCCTTCAATTTCAGCAGCGGCTCGGGACATCTTTGCAACTACTTCATCACTTCGATATAACTCATTGACCTCTGCAATTTGCTTCTCATCAGTGTTCGTGGTTAAACAAAACTGGGGAAAGCTCTTATCTTGGCGGTAGCAATTTAATACTCCGCAGTCTGAACAACTCAGTTTTCTGCTGTCATTGCTCATTTTTATCCACCTCTTTCTTTTAGAAACTAAGGCAATTGACGAATACCTTGTCAAAATCTTTATAATTAGCTAATTCTAGTACTTCGATATCCTGGACCACGTTTTCCATTTCTCGCCGATAGGAATCATTAAGCAAAAAGGCCTGCCCACCAGATTTGGAAGTGTTCCCGATAAAATCAATTTTGCCTGCAAACTCTTCCGGCAACAGGCCGATATTAATTAAACTCTTGGACCGTAAATGATAACCAAAGGAACCGGCAATTAGCACCTCATCAACACCAGAAGCTAAAAGGTTTTTATCCTGTAACAAAAACTCGATGCCTGCCCGGATAGCGCCTTTAGCTAACTGCACCTGCCGGACATCTTTTTGAGTAAGATAAACCTTCTCAGTAACCTGAAAAGCCGTTTT
>CAZKEO010000439.1:0-2443 GCA_964551785.1 uncultured Eubacteriales bacterium
ATCCCTTTGATGGTATGATGACAGAATACACCTTGATTCAGGAAATTATGAATCCTAGTAAGTTAAAAGTAATGGGCAAAATGGCTGAAAGCGAAGCAGCGATGTATAAAGCCAACTACCAAGATAAACAGGTGGAGATTTATACAAATGCTAAGCAAGCTTACCTTGATCTCTTGTTTTCTAGTAAAGCACTAGAAATCGGTAAAGAAAATCAGCAATTAATGGGGCAATTGGTACAAATTACTCAGGTTAATTATTCTACCGGTATGGTTCCCCTTCAGGATGCCCTACGGGCTCAGACTGAGTTTTCTAAGATGACTACGGACTTACTTAATATGTCCTCCATGGAAGCGGTGGCAAAAGCTAAGCTAAACACCACGATGGGACGTTCAGCAGATTTTCCATTAGCTGTGAAAGAAGAATTCACGGCTCCACCACCGAATTTTGATTTAGGGGCTTTGCAAAAAACTGCTGCTGAGAATAAGCCTGCTGTTCAGGGGATGGAAAGGCAGGTCGATATGGGGACACGTGGTGTGGAACTTGCTCAAACGCAAAAACTCCCTGATTATGAATTTCAACTAGGCTATAAAAGTTATAAAAGAACCGAGATGGAAAGTAAGCCAAGCACTTGGAAAGTTGGTGTAATGGCCATGATACCGATCTGGCAAGGGAAAAACCAAGGGCAAATCAACTCGGCTAATGCAAACCTGGATGCAGCAAAAGCATCATTGACTAATATGCAAAATATGACGTCCCTGGATATTCAGATGGCTCTAGTAGAATCCCAGTCAGCGTGGCGTCAAATTGATTTATATAAAAATACGATTATTCCGCAAGCTGAGCAAACCTATCAGGCTGGCATTGTGGGCTACACCAATGGCAAGGTGGATTTTATGGCTGTACTCGACAGCCTCAACGCATTACGCAATGTAAAATTAGATTACTATAAAGCTAGGATAGCCTATGAAAAGGCGGCTACCAATCTAGAAAAAGCTGTCGGAAAACCACTGTTTACGAGTGTGGCGCTACCATAAGATCTAAAATCAGGAAGAAATGGAGAGGACAGCATGTTAGAAAAATTAGACGCTAAAAAGAAGATATTGATTGGCGTGACTGCCAGTGCCTTAGTCGTTGGTTCCCTAGGCTATTATACTTATGTTTATAAACAAAAACCTGTGGTTGCTGCAGTGGATCATTCCCAAATGGAGGGTATGGGTAGTGCTGTTACTGGTGAAATGGTGAAACTTGATGCTAAGGCCCAGCAATTAGCTGGGGTTCAAACTGCTGGAGTTCTAAATAAGGCATTAAACAAGGAAATCAAGACTACGGGGAAAGTGGCATTGAATGATAGCAGCCGAGCCTATATCACCTCACGGGTAGAAGGAAGAGTAGAGGAACTGTACGTGACCTCCGAGGGGCAGTATATTTCTCCAGGTCAGGCTATTGCTTCTGTATATAGTCCCACCTACATTGCCGCTCAGGAAGAATATCTTCTAGCAATTGATAGTGTACAGAAACTAAAAGGCGCTGGCAAGGATGTAGTGCAAATTAATAACCGTCTACTGCAAGCTGCTAAGCGTAAACTACAATTATTAAATATTCCAGATGGAGATATTGCCCACTTGGAACACACTCGGCAAGCCAATAACTATATGACCATTTACGCCCAGTTTGGCGGTACTGTCATGGAAAAACAATTACTACCTGGTTCCTTCATTATGCCAGGGGATAAATTATACACAGTGTCGGATCTTTCCACAGTTTGGATGTATGCGGATTTGTATGAAAAAGATATTGCTGGTATTCGGATTGGCCAAGAAGTCAATGTAACCAGTGGTGCCTATCCTGGTGAGAATTTTACTGGGCGTGTAAGTTTTATTAATCCAGTTCTGGATGATGCCACGCGCACTGTGAAGGTACGGGTAGAAATGAGCAACCCTGAAGGAAAATTAAAACCTAATTTATTTGTGAATGTGGCAATTAATGTGCCACTAGCTGAAAGCTTGGTTATTCCAGTCTCTAGCCTTCTTGATACTGGTACCCGTAAAATAGTCTTTGTGGCGCAAGATGCAGAGACCTTTGTTAAGCGTGATATTGTAACTGGACAAGAAGCTGATGGTTATATTCAAGTTCTTTCCGGTTTGCAACCAGGTGATACTGTTGTGACAGCAGCTACTTTCCTTATTGATTCACAGACTCAGTTAGGTCAATTCAGCAGTCATGCTGGTCATGGCGGATCAAAAGCTGGCGGTACTACAGCGGCTCCGGCTTCTAATGCTACGACTCTTCCAACGAATTCAGGTGCTCCACCCGCTGCTGACCATAGTGGTCACACCGGTCATTAAGGGGGATGGAACATGCTGAACAAGTTAATTGAAATCTCCTTGAAAAATAGAGTATTAGTAATCGCCATGTCGGTTTTGGTCATTATTTGGGGAGCCTT
>CAZKEO010000440.1:0-2424 GCA_964551785.1 uncultured Eubacteriales bacterium
TTTTTGGGTGTAAAGGTTACCGCCATGGGGCAGAATTGCGGTGATCCCAGTGCGAACTGGTCCCTGGCCAGGGATAAGTTTGCCCTGACCCCGGATCAGACTGGCGTGACCCACAGTAACCCCGGGCACGTCGGTGATAGCGTTGAATTTACCAGTAGGCAGGGTACCAAAGTCTAGGCCCAACTCCCTCGCTCTAATCTAAACCACCTCCCCACAAAAACTAACCCATAAATACTATGGGTTAGTTTTTGTCTTTATTCTTCGAGGAGCAGACTTTCTCTCTCCCGGAGTTTCTCTTCACAAAGAAGCACAAACAAATAATTGCATTTTCATAATCAGTTAGCGAAAACAGTATGGCGAAGTATAGAGAGATGGTACAGTCAATGAGCGTTTATTGGGTTCCTTTCTGAGTGGACTTTGATAAGGAAAGAACCACTCCAGATATGACTAAGATAAACCCAACCCAATGATAGAGTGCCAAGGATTCTTTGAGAATTAGGACACTTAAAGTAATGCTAAATACATGTTGCATATTGTTGAAAATCGATGCTTTGCCACTTCCGATCTTATTAATACCATAAAGATTGAGAAAAAAGGCCACCCCAGCAGCTAGGAAGCCCATATATAGAATAAGTAGCCATTCTGAGGTTGAAATGTTCCATTCCGTTGTCCCGAGTTGCCAAGCGCCCATAGGAATAAGCATAATCGCAGCAAAGATCAGGGCATAAACGCTCGTGACAAGAGAAGAAAACTTTTTCATGATGCTTTGTCCCATAAGGTTGAATAATCCTATGGCTAGAACATTGAAAAATAGGTATAGCTCACCTATGCCAAATTTAAATGTAAGCAAATGGAAGAGTGAGCCTTGAGTAAAGACGATCACTAGCCCTAAAAACGAAGTAAGCATCCCTACAGTTTGGAATTTCGTAGGTTTCAGCTTATATAGAAGAAAAAGTAGTGTATTTGTCACGGCCGGTAGGGTCGCAAAAATTACGGAGGCATTCGACCCTGTCGTATGCTGTAATCCCAAGAGCAAGGTAACGTAAGGAATCGTAATTCCTAAGATACTCATGATGATTAGTTGCAGTAACTCTAGTTTACTAGGCTTAGGAGCGTTTCTCATCTGTGACCAGGCCAATGGTAAAAGAATAATTAGCGCTAAAACCACTCGTAGAGCGGATAAAGTAAGAGGTGGCACATGTCCAGCAATTAGTCGACCAGCGATTACGTTACCACCATAAATGAGTGCGGAGAGGATTAATAGAAAATAAGCTTTAAAGTGAGTACTTTGGTGATTTTGAGACGGTTGCATGAAGAGCTCCCTTTTTGGTTTCAATGTTTATAATTCAACCAAAGCTATTATACAAAATGATTTGAAGATATAAAAGGGGTCAGCGTAATAAGATGTGATATATATCACTTTAAAAGGATATTTCAATCACAGTACTAGGTAGGAAATTGACCTAAACTAAACTTAGTATTGATCAGTCGGAAATTCGACTGCCTTTCACCATAAGAACAGTCATTTTACTCATTACATCAAAAACTCGTAAGTGGAGGTGCCAACAGTGGAAAAGAAGAATATACAACTTTCGCGTCGGCAATTTCTTAAAGTGTCAGCGGCAACCGGTGTGCTGATGGGAACTGCAGGTACAGCCTCATTCATTCATAAAGCACTGGCCTCACCCAAACAAGTTGATCCGAATATTACATATGTGCGCACGACCTGTTCGCCAAACTGCACCGGAGCCTGCGGTATGAAGGCCCTTGTCGAGGACGGTCAAATCAAGTCTATTATCCAAGCTGCAGATTATCCCGAACCGGAATACAATCCCCGCGGTTGCCTAAAAGGACTTTCCATGACCAACCTGATCTATGGTCCAGATCGCTTGAAGACTCCCCTTATCTTAAAAGGTAAGCCGGGCTCAGGCGATTTTAAAGAAGCTTCTTGGAATGAATCGTTAGATTACACAGCAGGACGTTTAAAAGAAATTGCCGCTAAATACGGCCCGGAATCCATCGGGGTTCTCTTCCAGGTAGGGGGAACCGGATACGTGCAAAAGGGGGCAGTGAGCAGACTAGCGACGTTAGCAGGCTGGACTATGCATCATGCCTATGACCAAAATGGAGACTTGCCGATGTTTTGGCCGATGACCTTCGGGGTTCAGAGCGAAGAACTCGAACCGCGCGAATGGCTTAATTCCCGTTATGTCATGGTCTTTGGTTCTAATATCTTGGCAACACGGATTCCCGATGCTCATTTTCTCCTCGAAGCTAGGAATAATGGCGCTAAGATCATGGTTTTCGACCCTAACTTTAGTCCTACCGCAGCCAAAGCTGATGAATGGATTCCGATCAATGCCAGCAGCGACGCAGCGGTTGGCTTAGGTCTGGCGCGGATATTAATTGAAGAGAAACTTTATG
>CAZKEO010000441.1:0-2418 GCA_964551785.1 uncultured Eubacteriales bacterium
GTATTTAAGTTTGTCCGATGCAGGAACCGAGCAGATGATTTATCCCGGAAGTGTAGTATTCGTGCCTGGAAGGTAACCTCGACACCCTGAGTAGACCCTGAGCAGAATGATTATTCCAGGCCGAAATGCAATATTAGTTGATGTGCAACAAAAGTGGGCGGGTACACACACTAAAGGTGTGACCCGCCCACTTGCTTGACCCTGCTAGTTAGATTACTTCTTCCCCGGACTCACCAGTCCGAATTCTGATGGCATTCTCTACAGGATAGATGAAGATTTTACCGTCCCCGATTTCACCGGACCGGCCGGTGGTGGTAATAATTTTTACGATGTCTTCCACCATATTATCCTTGACCACTAGCTCTAACTTAATTTTGGATAATAAATTAATACTGTATTCTGTCCCCCGGTAGACCTGGGTATGCCCCTTTTGGAGACCACAGCCTACCACTTGGCTGACAGTCATGCCGCGGACACCATACTTATCGAGGGCATCCTTGACATCATCAAGCTTAGATGGTCGAATGATTGCTTCAATTTTCTTCATAATCTTACCTCCTTTACATCCCATGTCCGACAGGTTGATTAGCTTTGACACCTGTTGGCTTTGGTTCCATTACACTTCTTAGTAACAGCCCACCTGAAACTAGGTCGCGATAGGCTTCTTCACCATGCTGAGTTAGATCCAAACCGACTTCTTCCTCTTCCTCAGTAGCACGCAGTGGGGTGAATAGTCCAACCAATTTAAGTATTACAAAGGTTCCAAGTGCTGCGAAAGCATAAGTTGCTACAATACTAATTAACTGAGCTTTCATTAGTCCAGGGTTGCCGAAGAGCAGACCATCATTGCCAGCTGCGTTAATTGCTTTGGAGGCAAATATTCCAGTAGCTATCGCACCCCAGGTTCCCCCAATACCATGACAACCAAAAGCGTCAAGGGCATCATCATAGCCCAGTTTAGATTTCAGAACAGCTACTCCCAGATAGCAAACTACTCCACCAATCAGACCAATCGCGATTGAAGAAAGCGGACTTACAAAACCAGCACCAGGAGTAATTGAGACTAAACCAGCTACAGCACCAGAAGCAGCTCCTAAGACAGTTGGTTTCCCATTATGCAGCCATTCTGCAAACATCCAGGATAAAGCAGCAGCAGCAGCGGCGGTATTAGTTACCACGAAAGCGCTGACCGCGAGACCATTAGCAGATAAAGCACTTCCAGCATTAAAACCAAACCAGCCGAACCAGAGCAAGCCTGCTCCCAATACAGTCATCGGCACTTGATGAGGTAACATTGATTCACTGCCATGACCTTTCCGTTTACCAATTACTAAAGCGGCAACTAAGCCAGATACCCCAGAACTGATGTGAACTACAGTACCACCAGCAAAGTCTAGCGCACCTAAGTTGCGGAGCCAGCCGTCCACACCCCAGACCCAGTGTGCCAACGGATCATAAATGAAGGTCGCCCACATTACGATAAAGGCTAGAAAAGCCGGGAAACGCATCCGCTCTGCAAAAGAGCCGGAGATTAAAGCAGGGGTAATTACTGCAAACATTAACTGAAAAACCATAAACGCTTGATGAGGAATGGTTGCTGCATAATCAGCATTAGGCAGGAGTCCCACCCCATTGAGGCCTATCCAGTCTAAAGCGCCAATTAAGTGGCCTCGATCTGGACCAAATGCTAGAGTATAACCAATCAGTACCCACTGGATAGAAATTACAGCTATAATAATAAAGCTGTGCATGATGGTACTTAAAACGTTTTTCTTACGAACCATACCACCATAGAAGAGTGCTAAAGCAGGAGTCATTAACATAACCAAAGCAGTTGATAGTAAAATGAAAGTAGTATCACCAGTATCAACCACGGGGGCATCAGCAGCCCAGGCAAAGCCCGGTACAGCCATTAACAAGAACAAACCAAGTAGCATACTTAACATTACACGTTTTTTCATAATCGTTCCCTCCTTAAGCTTATAATTTAGATAAATAAGTCCAATGAACACAAAAGGGCACACATACCGTCTAATTAGATCGGCATGGCACCCTCGCCAAGACTGTACAACCCTGTACATTTTAACTTAAACCAACTGAACAAAATCTAGCTTTTTCACGGTAAAGCCCCACCCCCTTAAAATGTCTGGAAAATAATAAAACGCTTTTCAGAAGAAATAAATCTTCAGAAAGCGTCCTCGCTCGTGTTCGTGACACATCTTTGCATCACTGTTTGTTTTTTAGTTGTTTTTATCTTAGCACATTATCAGTTTGTTGACAATAGCTAAAAATAAAATTCCTGCTAAGTATACAGTATTTATTTGAATTTTAACAAGCTAAGTCTTTACAAACCTGGATAGTAGCGTTAGTTTGACACCATAATTAAGCAGCGAAGGTCTGAATTCCCTGAAGCATAAG
>CAZKEO010000442.1:0-2390 GCA_964551785.1 uncultured Eubacteriales bacterium
GAAAAAATAATAACAAATAAATAACTGCCACAGGTTCTAAAAGTGATATTTGCATATCATATATTGAGGATGTAGCAGACCCGATGATGATTAGGGAAATCAAGCAAAGGATTAAGAGTATCGAAATAGATGGTATTCCAATGGCAGAAAAATCGATCGAAGAATTAATTACGAAGGAAAATGCCTGGAATCCTTTCCCCCAAGTTCGCTATACAGAAAGACCAGATGTGTCAGCTGCACACCTCTTAGAAGGACATATCCTCATCATGGTTGATACATCACCTAGTATTATGATTGCTCCGACCACTTTTTTTCATCATATTCAACATGCCGAAGAATATCGACAGGCTCCACTGGTTGGAGCATATATTCGCTGGGTGAGATTTTTTGCCATCATTTCTTCCTTAGTTTTATTGCCTGCCTATCTATTGGTATCATTGGAACCATCCCTACTGCCACAGTCTTTGGATTTTATTGGGCCAAGCAAAGTGGGTAGAGTGCCATTAATTTTACAAATCTTACTTGCTGAAGTTGGTTTAGATATGGTGCGGATGGCAGCAATCCATACACCGTCCCCTTTAGCGACGGCACTTGGTTTAATTGCCGCCTTTATGATAGGCGATATAGCTATCAAAATTGGCATGTTTGCCCCAGAAATTATCATGTATTTGGCCTTTGCTGCGGTAGGAACCTTTGCTACACCTAGTTATGAATTAGGGATGGCTTTACGCCTCTGGCGATTGCTATTAATAGGTTTAGTGTATTTCTTCCGACTACCTGGACTGGTATTTGGTATATTAGCATTATTTGTGTTCCTGGCTAGCATCAAATCCTTTGGGATTCCGTACTTATGGCCATTAGTACCTTTTAACTGGAAAGCTCTAAAATCAATTTTAGTTCGTTACCCCGTACCCATTCAGAATTCGCGGCCCAGTATCTTAAAGCCGATTGATCCTGACCGGCAACCAGGAAAGTCCATTGCTATACCCAGCCGGAAACCGGAATTTCGGGGACGTTATCGGAAGGAGCAATCAGATGAGCAGGGTAAACGCTAAAGATATCTCGCCCCATGGAGGTCTGGCAAGACCGCGACCAAAAGTAGGGATACCGAAGGCTTTGCTTTATTACCAATACATCCCGTTGTGGAAACGTTTTTTTGAAGAGTTAGGCGCTGAGGTTGTAATTTCAGCTAATACCAACAAAGCTATCGTCGACCAGGGTATTAAACAAACAGTTGATGAAACTTGTTTTCCAGTTAAGGTCTATTTCGGCCATCTATTGACTCTAGCAGGACAGGTCGACTATCTGTTTTTACCAAGACTGGTGAGCGTCGAAGCAAAAGCATACATCTGTCCGAAATTTCTAGGCCTCCCAGATATGGTGCGGAGCAGTATCAAGAATTTACCCAAACTACTAAGTCCTGATATTAACCTCCATAAAAACGAGCAACAGCTTTATAAAAGTGTTTGGGAGGTGGGTAAAGAATTTACCGCTCAACCTTGGAAAGTTTACCGAGCTTATCACAAAGCGTACGCAGAATATCTAGAGTATCAACAACTGTTATTAACTGGGATGTCCCCTGAGGTTGCCTTAACTCACTTATGGAAAAATGGACCAAAATCAATAAGCAGCCCCTGGGCTACTAACAATGGGCTAACCATTGCTGTCATCAGTCACCCTTATAACCTCTACGATGATCAGATTAATATGGGGGTCTTAGTAAGACTGCAACAAATGGGAGTAAAAGTATTGACCCCCGAAAATGTTCCGCCTGAGACCATCAAACTCCAAACTGCGAAGCTAAATAAACAGCTTTTTTGGTCGATGGGACGCAAATTGGTGGGAGCAGCCTTCTTCTATTTGGAATGTCCGGAGGTAGACGGAATTATCCATTTAGCTGCTTTTGGTTGTGGTCCTGATTCCTTTACTGGTGAACTAATCGAGCGGGAGATAAGAAGAAAAAGTTCCAAATACTACTTAAACCTAACCATAGATGAGCATACTGGAGAAGCTGGTGTGGTGACACGTTTGGAGGCCTTTATTGATATGATGCAAAGGAGAGTAGCTAGGTGTGAGTGAACTCAAGGTAACTTTTCCCCACATGGGTAATATGTATATTTGCTTAAAGGCAGTTTTGGAAACACTCGGTGTGGAAGTGGTAGTCCCTCCTAAGTCCACTAAAAAAACTTTAAGCTTAGGAGTCCAACACGGTCCCGAATTTGCCTGTATTCCCCTTAAGATGAATTTAGGTAATTTGATGGAGGCTTATGACTTAGGTGCAAATACCATCATCATGGCGGGTGGCATAGGTCCCTGTAGATTTGGCTATTATGCCCAGATCCAAAAAGAGATTCTGCAGGATTTAGGTTATAACTATAAGATGGTGGTGT
>CAZKEO010000443.1:0-400 GCA_964551785.1 uncultured Eubacteriales bacterium
ACCCCCGGAGAGACCCCCGAATCCTACGTCGATTATGTCAAAGACGACTCGGCAGGTATCGTTCGAGCGGACCTTGTTTACACCATTGCCCAAAGACTAAACCAGGTAACTGCCAAAATAGCGAGTTTGGGGCTGCCCATTTTGCAAGATGAACAGGGTAACTACATTACCCGCGGTAAACACAGCATCAAGATCAACGGGGAAAACATCAAGCCTCTCCTAGCGCAAGCAGTGGAGCAATGCCCCCAGGTAGCGGTGCTCAACCGGGTAAATATCTTTGATTACATTGTGCAGGATGAGCAGGTCATCGGCGCTTACGGCTTTTCGGTAGTCGATCAAACCTTTTATACCATCTCAGCTAAGGCCGTAATCATTGCCACCGGTGGAGCGAGCGGTCTTT
>CAZKEO010000443.1:410-2388 GCA_964551785.1 uncultured Eubacteriales bacterium
TAATACAGGTGCCGGTTATGCGATGGGGATTCGCGCTGGGGCAGAAATGACCACCTTTGAAATGCGCTTTATTGCCCTCAGATGCAAGGACACCATCGCCCCCACCGGAACGATTGCCCAGGGAGTCAAAGCCCCCCAGGTGAACAATCGGGGAGAAGCATATGTCCGCCAATATGGCACACCAACCACACCAAGCAGGCTGGCTGCTACTGTCCAAGAACAGCAAAGGGGACATGGACCCTGCTATTTGCAAACTGTTGGGATCAGCAAGGAACAGGAGACAGACTTGTATAAGGCCTACCTGAACATGGCTCCTGCCCAGACGCTAGCTTGGGTAGAACAGGGCTGCGGCCCTAGGGAAGCCAACGTGGAAATTGCCGGTACTGAACCGTATTTGGTTGGTGGGCATACAGCCAGTGGTTATTGGATCAATACCAAACGAGAGACCACTTTGCAAGGACTGTTTGCGGCTGGAGATGTAGCAGGCGGGAGCCCCAAAAAATATGTGACCGGCTGCTTTGCAGAAGGGGAAATTGCTGCTTTATCAGCTTTGAGCTACATAGCTAAACAAAGCCTAGCAAAGCAAAGCCCAACCCAGCCTACGCCTCAACAGATTACGACCAAGCTCAAGGCGTTGGAGCAGTTTTTGCAACCTGGGGTAAATCCCTACAGTATCGAAGAAGTGGAAGAAGCGATGCAGAAAGTGATGGATGAATATGCTGGTGGAATTTCAGCCGGCTATCAATACAATACCCAGCAGTTAGCAATTGCCAGCCAACACCTGGCTGATTTAACAGTATTAGCCCAGCAGTTACGGGCAGCAGATATGCACCAGCTCCTATTTATTCAGGAAATTCTTGACCGTTTGTTAATTGGCCAAACCCTACTTGCACACTTAGCAGCCAGACAAGAAACACGCTGGCCCAGCTATCAGGAAAATGCCGACTACCCAGACCAAGATCAACAGCACTGGTTAAAATACGTCAATTCCCGACAAGTAGACGGACAGGTGCAAATTATCTTTCGGGATTTAGTAGAAAGAGATGAGACTTATGAGCATCAGAATTAACCGGGAAAAGTGCATCGCCTGCGGCCAATGCCTCAAGGTTTGCCCGGGCAACCTGCTGTATGCAGACCAAGACCAAAAGGCCTATATCAAGTATCCTAAACAGTGCTGGGGTTGTACGGCCTGCCTTAAAGAATGCCGGGTCGGCGCTGTACAGTATTACTTAGGAGCAGATATTGGTGGGAAAGGCACCTTTTTATATACCAAGCAAGAAAAAGACTTGTTGCACTGGTTTTTCGTGAAACCAGGAGGAACAGAAACCAGGATTACCATTAATCAAACAGAGGCAAATAAATATTAAGCCCAAATATTAACCGACATAGGGAGGCCATGATTATGGAACATTTAGACCGCTTAGAGTCCCAGAGTATTTTTATTCTAAGAGAGGCCTACAAAAAATTCGGGAAGCTGGGGATGTTATGGTCGATTGGAAAAGATTCAACCGTCTTACTATGGCTAGCCCAAAAGGCCTTTTTCGGCCATTGTCCCTTCCCGTTAATTCACGTAGATACCAATTACAAAGTTCCTGCCATGATTGCATATCGGGACCGCCTAGCTAAGGAAATGGGTCTAGACCTGATAGTCCATAAAAATCAGCCAGCCCTTGATGAAGGAATGAGTCCTGAACAAGGCCGCCTGATTTGCTGCAAAGCGCTCAAAACTGATGGGTTACAACAAGTGGTGACTAATTATCAGTTTGAAGGGCTAATCTTAGGTATTCGTAGGGATGAGGAAGGCTCTCGCTCGAAGGAACGTGTTTTCAGCGAAAGAAATCAAGACTCCGAATGGGATTATACCAACCAACCACCCGAACTGTGGGATCAGTTTAAGACTGACTTCCCGAAAGGTAACCACATCAGGGTACATCCCCTTCTGCATTGGAACGAGATCGATATCTGGTCATATGTCCTC
>CAZKEO010000444.1:0-2386 GCA_964551785.1 uncultured Eubacteriales bacterium
GTGGAGTGGACGTACTTAGATACTCAGTCCTAACTAACTTTTGCATTTGATCGGAAAAAGCCCGTTGACCGATAATGGTAGTGCTACGCGTTTCAAAGGTGCCTTCAGGTGCTAAATGGTGATAAGTTAAGACAGGGATGTTCACCTGCCGGTAAATATTAAGGAAATTATGTAACATTACAGCCAGTTCAGCCCTGGTGGTTAAAGCTTGAGGTTGCAGTCTTTTTTGGGCATCACCTTTCAGGATACCTTTGCCAGTAGCTAAAAAGACCCCATTCACAGCCCAGTCATCGACAAGGGCTTTATCCTTAAATTTCAACTGATCTTTGTGGAAAACGTGCTTCTCCAGCTTGGGTTCCAAGGCCCTTGCTAAGACAACTGCCACTTCTTGGCGCGAAACTTGCTTATCGGGATAGTAATTGCTACCTTGGTCACCCTTCACTAACTGCCGGATAGCAGCTTCTTGGATAAAGGGAAAATACCACTTATCAGCTGTTACATCCTTAAAAACAGGGTCTGTCTGGGAGTTTGTTTCCTCCGGACCAAGGCTTCTAACCAACAGGGCGGCTAACTCTGCTCTGGTAATCGGTTGCTCGGGATAATAACGTTCATTATCCCCAACAATAACCCCCTGCTGGGTTAGGTTTTCCACTGACGGCTCAGCCCAGTGTCCCTTCAGGTCAGTAAACCTAGCAGCTTCTGCACTCTGTCTGGGTGTCGCGAGACACAGTAGTACTATCAGCATTAAATACCCTACCCACAAGCTAAGCTTAGTGGTGAGTGTGTGCCTTTTGTCCATCTTCATACGCTCCTATGCAAACAAAAATCTGCCAACTATCAGCAACTTTCCGCAAATCAACCTATCATTATCAAATTATACCTACCAAGGCAATAAGCGTCAACTAGCAAACAGAGACACTATCATTAGTGTCTCCGTCAGAAGCTTTTTTTATTGCACAGAAGCTTATATCGCTATATCTTGTTAATGCGCATCGGAGATGCTTTTGTCCTTTAGGCGGGTGGCAAACTGATTACCCAATTTATGGGTTCAAACCAGGCAGTATCACCTACGAGGTCAGAGACCCTGACAATCACTTTCCCCTGTTTGACAGTAAATAGCCTGTTATTAATCTCCATTACTCCTTCATATGGTTGGAGGGTTGCTTTGCGACGTACAGTGAAAGTGACATATTCGGAGCGATTCTTACTCAAATAAGTACCGTCATTGATACCAATTAGGTAATCGCTGTCCCTAAAGCTAGTTAGGTTACTAGACATGATACTTGGATCATTACTACTTGCAGTCTCACTAGCACTAGTGGAGTTTTCCCCGGTTGTATCGATGGTAAGCACTGTTGCGGACTCAGCTAAACCATAGTCACTCAAAATGGCGGAACTGTAAACGACAACTTCCCATGTCCCGGCCATCGGTCCAGCAACTTGTTTTGCTACTGTCGACTTAGGTTGATCTACCCCTACTCCAGCAAAGTCATAAAGGTTCTGATCTATTTCTTGCCCTAGGGGATTGTAAAGATGCAGTCTGGCCCTACCTAGTAATTGCCCTATTCTCTGTTCAACTGCCAGGGAAACATGCAGGCTCGGCAAGCCCTCTGGTACCTTAATAAAATATCGCTTGTATTGACCAGCCGGAATGCTTTCGCTAAAGGACTGGCGGTACTGGTTGGACGAATCTAAAGTATAGGGAACAATCAAGGTGTTTAGGATTTCGACAGCTGAACCCAGCTTGCCGCTAATCTCACCCACCAACCTGGCTGTATAAAGTCCCGCTTCTGCTGGCACTTGGTAGTCCATGCGAAGCTGTCTGGTTGTTAGATTAGGAAGCAATAGTTTATCTTGTTGGGGTTGCAACCAGGCTTTGGTAGTCCGTAGATTGAGCATGGCATCAGTAATAGCTAAGTTTTGCAGTTGTAGCTCTAGCTGACCAGGGATAAAATCTCTGGCATAAAGACCAGGCCCCTTCTCCAGCCAGATATTATAGATCTTAGACAAAATCAATGGTTGCTCACTAAGCTGCTGAAGCTGTTTCCAAGCAGCTACCAAATCGAGTTTGCCATAACCTTGTTCTACTTCAGTAAAGCCTTCCAGCGATTTTGCTCCCAAAGTTAACGCTTGGCGAACCTTGGCAGCAGTATATGTCACATGGTTACGCTGGGCACTTTCCAATAGTAGGGCAACAGCGCCAGCTACGTGTGGAGTAGCCATACTAGTCCCTTCAGCTAAGAGATAGTTTCCCCAAGGAGCTGTCGACACTGCACTGCGCGGTGCCACGATTTGCGGCAACATGGCCACATCCAAACACGGCGCCATCGACATAACAAACCCACGGGACCCCTTGGCCACCTCCAGCCCGTAGTCCTGTTTCCCC
>CAZKEO010000445.1:0-2382 GCA_964551785.1 uncultured Eubacteriales bacterium
TGCGTTTTAACTTCATCTACAACTTGTATTGATAAGTTAGTCCGTGCGTCAAACATGGTCAGTACGACACCCTCTATTTCGAGCCTTGGATTAAGGTGTTTTTGAACCAAGCTAATTGTACTTATCAATTGGCCAAGTCCCTCCAAGGCATAGTACTCGCACTGGATCGGAATGATGATCGAATCAGCTGCAGTTAAGGCGTTTAGTGTTAAGAGCCCTAACGAAGGTGGACAGTCCATAATGATAAAATCGTATTCAGCAGTTACCTTAGCTAATGCTTTGTATAGCTTTGCTTCCCTAGATATTACCGTTACTAACTCAATTTCCGCTCCAGCCAGTTGGATAGTCGCTGGTACTACATCAAGTCCTGGTATTTCTGATGGCAGCATAACTGTTTTTATGGGAATATCGTTAATCAGAGCATCGTAAATACAGTGATCCAATTTTTCTTTGATTATGCCCAGACCGCTGCTGGCATTCCCCTGGGGGTCAATGTCCACCAGTAAAACTTTCAAACCATTGGCAGCCAAACAAGCACTTAAATTTACAGCCGTTGTTGTTTTGGCCACCCCGCCTTTTTGGTTAGCAATCGCTATTACCTTTCCCATAAGTTCACTGCCTTTCAAAAACATATATCTCTTTATCTATTCAACACATTATCTCTGCTTCCTTCTACATAGGAAAGTAAATATTGCTAAGCCCAATGATTATACGAAATTCTGTTTGGTTAAAATCCCCAAAAAGCGTTTAAAGCATCTATTTTGTCATGCTTTGTGCAGGTGTCCTTGCCAAATGGTTTAATATTAAAAAGAACTAGAAAGCGCCTTAGAGCTAAAAATAGACCGGGAACACGTGTTCTCTTTGAGCGTGCTAAAGCACCCACAGGGGGTGCTTTAGAGGTAATTTTTGGGTATTGCTTAGCTCTTCGCGCTCAGCGGATTTTTCTCTGGTAAACCTGCCTTCCTGGGATACTTACTCGGTGTGTTTTTTATTTTTTCCACGATTACGATACTGCGACCATCTCCGCTATTTGGAAGTTGATAGTTAACTATTTCTTTAACCCTGCCGCCTAATATCTCAATTGCATATAAACCTTCTTCCACTTCTTGCACAGTATTACTTCCTTTTAAGGCTAGAAAGAGCCCCCCCTGTTT
This sequence comes from uncultured Eubacteriales bacterium, assembly GCA_964551785.1. Taxonomy (GTDB): domain Bacteria; phylum Bacillota; order Carboxydocellales; family JAJZTU01; genus CAZKEO01. The sequence goes on from CAZKEO010000445.1 coordinate 1,155, forward strand.
AACAAAAGGCATACAATACTCAGCTAATACTGCAAGCTTGGCAACTGCTCTAGAAACAACTCGATCATAACGTTCACGGTATGCTTGATCATGAGCAAAATCTTCGGCTCTTCCATGCACAGCTTTAATCCCCTGTAGTGATCCTTGAGCAATCACTTCTTCTAAAAATTTAACCCTCTTCATTAATGAATCCATTAAGGTTACTTCTAGATTTTCTTGATAGATTTTTAGTGGGAGTCCTGGAAAACCCGCTCCACTCCCGACATCTAATAGTTTCAGCATACCGTCGAAATCAGTATGTTTGCTACACAGTAGAGAGTCAACAAAATGCTTAACAGCAATTCCGGTTGAATCAGTGATAGCTGTCAGATTTACTTTAGCATTCCATTCTACTAACAACTGCCCATATAGTTGAAACTGCTTAAGTTGTTCGTCGGTTAGTCTTAGGCCTGCTTCTTGAGTAGCTTGGAGTAATACTTCACCGAGTTCCTGCATAACTGTTCCCCCTACTTTTGTCCGCCTCTACGCCTCTGCTCGAGATAAACTAAAATTATCGAGATGTCGGCCGGCGATACTCCAGAAATCCTCGAAGCTTGCCCGATTGAATATGGTCTAATCTTAGCCAACTTTTGCTTGGCTTCACTGGAAAGGCTAGGGATGTTTTCATAAACTAAATCAAGAGGCATTTTTTTATGTTCAAGTTTATTAAAACGTTCAACTTGTTCCAACTGTCTTTCGATGTAACCAGCATACTTAATTTGAATCTCAATTTGTTCTGCCACCTCGGGATTAACCGGGGCGGTTCCATGGCTTGCTTCAAAGTTACTTAAATCTGCATAACTTATTTCTGGGCGTTTTAATAAATCTAACATAGCGACCCCTGTTTTGATGTCTGAGCTATTCAAGTTAGCTAAAACGCTTTTAGTTTTTAAGGAGGGATTTACGATAGTTTTAGATAACCTTAGCTTTTCTTGATTAATAGCTTCAATCTTTGCTTGAAACTGGGCATATCTTGCCGCACTAACCAAACCAACTTGGTAGCCCTTTTCGGTTAGTCTTAAATCAGCATTATCCTGTCTCAGTAACAAGCGGTATTCTGCTCTTGAGGTTAGCATCCGATAAGGTTCGTTCGTACCTTTAGTTACCAAGTCATCTATTAATACTCCAATATACCCATCTGATCTTGTGATAATTAAGGGTTCTCTGTTTTTAACTAATAAAGCGGCAT
>CAZKEO010000446.1:0-2382 GCA_964551785.1 uncultured Eubacteriales bacterium
ACCCTGGTTAAACCAGAGCAAGGAATAATTTCGATGCCACTGCTGGCCAAGTAATCTAGAAAGAGATTCATGCCTAAGGAGTCACTGGCAATATGTCCGGCAATTACTACATTGACATGATTCTTCTCAGCTTCTTTACGGTGTTTTTCACCGATGTGCATCCCAATTAGGGTGCCAACACCTGCTTGAGCTAACTTGCTATAGGCTGCGTCTGAACCGCCAGTGCCGCCAGTCATATCTACTAAGATTTTGCCAGCCTTGCGCTTTTCACTTCCCACAAAAATAGTCGGTCCGGCATTGGTTTTAACTGCCTCTTGATATTCAGGAATTTGCTTGAGGAATTTGAGGATATCGGCTAAGGTTTCCGGCTGCTGTTGATCGATTCGCTCTTGCAGGAAAGTGTTGACCAGATTATCGGCCGGAGTATGAACACACATCAAAGGGATCTCTAACAAGCGAGCAGCATCCACAGCCTTATTGTGATTAAGCGGCATTAACCCTCTTTGGACTTCACTAATTCGGGAACTCATGATCCCCTCCGCCACGTTAATCGGTACTCCCGCTAAGGCTAAGAGCTCCTCCTGCATATGCATGACCTGGTCCAGGGCAGCCAAGGCTTTACCCTCTGGGTGGTGAGCAATAATTAAATCAATCTGTTGTCCTTTTTCGCGTAGGCGATCAGCTAATAACACCTCACCTACTTCAATATCTATCCCAACTAGTACTCGTTTAATTTCACGGTTGGAGTCCCCGTATAAAACTCTGGTATCAGCATAGGGATTAAACAGTCTATCCTGATCAAACTCTGCCTGTTTGTCTGCTTTCATTTCTGCATATTCAGCCTGAACCTTGGCTAAATTCTTATCTACGTCAGTGATGCCACGAGGGTCATTTTCTTTGGCTAATTTAATAGCCAGTTGATAAATTTCGGATATTTTCATTATCTTAGCCTCCAATTCTTCAATGACTATTTTCTTCAACCACCATTTATTTTCGGGAAATCCAAGAGCTTCCCGCCAGATAGAAACGTAAGAGTAAGTCCTGTCCACTAGAAATCCCAATTCTAGGTGTGGCCACAATTTCCGGTGTCTCAAGGTTAGCCTGCTTTGCATTTAATGGATCTGGATTTGGTGGATTAGTGTAAAACCTGATTGGTCCATTCACCAGGTCGCTTTCATTTAACTCAAGGGTGAAGCCCATTGCTTGTGCTAATTTGGCCGGCCCGGAGCATAATTGCTTGATATCAGTTTTACCGCGACGAGCTTGCATTAACTCAATTCCAGTTACTGGTTGCAGGGCTCTGATTAAGACTGCCTCTGCAATGCCGGTCTGAGCTGTCACCACATTAAAACAATAATGCATCCCATATGTAAAGTAGATATAGGTCTTGCCGGGAGGACCGAACATGACTCTGTTGCGGGGAGTTTGTCCGCGCGCAGCATGGCAGGCTGGGTCACCTGTACTGAGGTAGGCTTCTGTCTCGACGACTAGGCCGGCAGTTTGCTCTCCGGTAAGACTATGATGAACCAAATATTTGCCTAGAAGTTCTTGGGCTACTTCCTCTGCCCCGCGGGCATAGAAAGCTTGTGTTAACAGCTCCAACAGACTTCACCTTCCCGCTCAGGAAAAAAATCTCAGTGCAATTTATTATATTACCAAACCTGCTGTTTTTCAACTTTTGGCGAAACAACTCCTGCGAGCGCCAAGCCTGACTCCTCTAATGGTTGGGATTATCTTTTGCGCTGCAAAAACTCTTCGAGTTGCTCGATCGGCCAAGTATTGATAATGTCATCAGTTGTGAGCCAACCTTTTCTCGCCACTGTTATCCCAAATTCGGCATCAGCCATGCTACTGGCCTCATGGGCATCAGTATTAATCGCTAGCTTCACGCCATATTTTTTAGCCAAACGACAGTGTGCTGCTTTCAGTTCCAAACGATCTGGTGAGGCATTTATTTCTAAGGCCGTACCATACTTAGCGGCATCCTCGATGATGGCCTGCACATCAACAGCATAGGGATCGCGACGGCCTAATACCCGCCCTGTCGGATGGGCAATGATATCCACATGGGGATTCTGAATTGCTCCCAAAATCCGGTTAGTTAATTTATCCCCAGTTTGCTGAAACCCAGAATGAATTGAGCCTATTACTAATTCCATTTCTGCCAAGACTTCATCAGGATAGTCGAGCCTGCCATCTGCTAGAATATCCAGCTCAATCCCGTTAAAAACCTTGAAACCCTCCAGGCTGTGATTTAATTCCGCCAACTGCTGGCGTTGCCCACTCAGTCTTTCCTGGGGTACCCCGCGGGCAATTACCAATGATTTGGAATGGTCGGTAATCGCAATGTAGCTATAACCTCGGCTTTGGGCGGCTGCTACC